>LUOR01000059.1 GCA_001626925.1 Moraxellaceae bacterium REDSEA-S32_B1 | reverse complement strand
AAAGCTTGGTCTAATGATCAATTATCTATGAATACGATTTTAACGCTTGTACTTTTTCTCAGCCTTTTTAAACTTTTGGACATAGCGACGACGACGTGCTGCAGTGCGCTCATCGAGTTGTGACTTACGCCCTTCAAATGGATTCGCAGAAGTTTTGAAGTCAATGCGTACTGGCGTGCCTTCGAGTTTGTAGACTTTACGGAATACATTTTCCAAATAACGACGATAGTCCGCAGGCGTTTTATCGACTTTATTCCCATGAACGCATTTTGATACGACGCCCTTGCACCTGTGGCGGTTGATGTTGATCGGTTGCATCATTGAGAATTTGCGTAAGTTTTGCAGGGCTGACTTTGAGATTTGCAGACTCGTAAGCACGATGGATTGACGGATATAGATCGCCAACACCTGTGCCATGTAAAGCAGAAATCAAATGAATCTTTGCCCACGGAATAAAGTCAAAGCGGCGCTCGACGTCATTCTTCACTTGTTTGCGCTCATATTCACTCATGCCATCCCATTTATTAATGGCAATGACCATCGCTCGACCTGCTTCTAGCGCATAGCCGATGAGGTGCAAATCTTGTTCGACGATACCTTCTCTTGCATCAATAACGATCACAACCACATGCGCATCTTTGATCGCTTGCAAGGTTTTGACGATAGAGAATTTTTCTATCGACTCATCGACTTTCCCTTTACGGCGAACACCTGCGGTATCAATTAAAGTATATTGACGTTCGTTACGCTCAAATGGAATATAGATTGAATCACGTGTCGTCCCAGGCATATCAAAAACCACGACACGTTCTTCACCAAGTAGACGATTGACTAAGGTCGATTTACCCACATTTGGGCGACCGATCATTGCCAAGCGAAGCCCTGTCTGCTTATCAAGCTCTTCAGGGTTTTCATCTTCAGGCACATCGACCAAGACATCTTCAAGCATTTGCGCAATACCACGCCCATGACTTGCTGCTACTTGGATTGGTTCACCTAGTCCGAGTTTATAAAATTCGACGACCGCAGCTTCGGCATGTGTACCGTCAACTTTATTGGCAACGAGATAAACCTTTTTGCCTAAAGTGCGTAATTCTCTTGCCACTTGCTCATCAGAGGCAAGCAAGCCTGCACGTGCATCAACCACAAATAAGACAATATCTGCTTCATGGATTGCCGTTTGTGATTGCTCTGCCATGTAAGCGTCAATACCATTTTCGCTTTCACCGATACCACCTGTATCAACCACGATAAAAGACTTATTTTGATAAGTCGCATCGCCGTATTTACGGTCGCGTGTTAAGCCAGCAAAGTCCGCCACCAAAGCATCACGACTTTTGGTGATTTGATTAAAAAGCGTGGATTTCCCTACATTAGGACGTCCAATAAGTGCGATGACAGGTTTCATAAACGATTTAACACGCTAAAAATTTAAAAAAACAAATGCGTTTGATCTATATTTTACTTGATCAAACGCATCTTAAAGAATTTCAAGTTATGGCTTTTTTGGATTTGTTGAAGCTTAGTTCACCAAATTTTGCCAAACAGTATAATGTCCTTTGTCCGTTGAAACATAAAGCAAATCATCCTCAACACGTAGGTTGTTTACTTGCCCTTTTGTTTCAGCACGACCATGTAGCTGACCTGTTGTTGGGTCGATCAAATGCAAAACACCATCATAATCGCCAACCACCAAGACGCCACCGAGTAGCACTGGATTGCTCAAACCACGATGTAACAGTTGATCATTTTCCCACAATTTTGCGCCATCTGCGAGATTATATGCGACTAAGCGTCCATCGCTATTGGCAACGTAGACCGCAGTTGAGTCCGCAGCAGGGCTAGATAAGCTACTTGCTTTCTCTGTCCAACGTACTCGTTGTGATGCTAAATCAACCACTGTCACTTGACCTTGATAGCTCACGCTGACCATATTGCCATCAACAACGACTGGGCGACTGTCAATATCAACTAAACGTGCAATATCTCCACGTCCTTCGCTCACAGCCACACGACGTTGCCAACGAGGCACACCGGTGATCAAGTCAAGCGCATAGATATAGGCATTGGCTGTTGCAATCCCAACAGTACGACTATCCAGTAAAGTCGGCATCGCATAACCACGTACACTAAGCGGTGTATTTGGGAAGTCAAATGTCCACACCATTTGCCCTGATTGTGCATCATGCGTATAGACCGTACCATCATTGGTGATTGTGACAACACGATTTTGCTCAATCAACGACGGGCTTAAAATTGAACCTGAAAGTTGTTGTATCCAAAGCGTTTCGCCAGTTTGTGCATTCAATGCAATCAGTTTACCTTGACGACTACCAACCACAACCACATTGCCATCAACAGATACGCCCGCAGTTAAGTCTTTGGTTGGACGCACTTCCCAAAGTTGTTTTTTGCCATCATATGCAGCAACTTCACCATCAGGGTCTGCGCTATAAAATACATTATTGGCACGATCAAGCTGTAAGTGTAGCGAGTCATGTTTCGGGCTAGACGATACAGTATTCGAAAAGACTTGATTCAAAGCTTGGGTTGGTTGAATCTTTGGTAATGGATTTGGTTTGGCCTCTTCGACTTCGATCCCACCCTTACTGGCACAGCCAATCAATGCCAAAGACAAGACGGTCGCAGCAAAAGGAAGTTTGATCATTTTTTTCATGTCTTAAGACTCACTCGCAATATTTTCAGTCGTGGTACTTTGTCCAGCACTTTCTGCTTCAACAGCACTCACTGATGGTGAAGCGCCTTGTGCAGGTGTCTGAATAGGGCTTTCAATTTCAGGATCTTCCACCATTACGCCGACATTTGCCAATTTAATTTGTAATAATTCACGAGCTTGCTTACGCTCAACGAGAACATCCCACGCCTTTTTATAAGCTTTTTGCGCATCTTCAATTTTTTTCTGTGCGACAAAAATATCACCACGTGCTTCTTCTACCGTTGGGATAAAGCTTTCTAACTTCACTTGATCCAAAGTTTTTAAGGCTTGGTCAAGTTGATTCTGCTCGATATGCGTATATGCCAAACGCACATTCACAATGGCTTTTAAACCCTCATCATCGACCTTGCTAGTTTGCGCATTGGTCAAAATCTTCGTGGCATTGGCATAGTCTTGTTTATCGTATGCCAACTTGGCAAGCACTAATTGCGACTGTAAGGCTTGTACACTATCAGGACTTTCTTTGATTAACGTATTGGCATCCGCCTGCAACTTTTTATAGGCTGCATCATCGCTATTGGCATTCTCTTGTTGATTCAGAATTTCTTGGAACTGCGCAGTACGATTACTCGCCTCAATCGCTTGTTTCTTATTCCACCACTGCCATGCAAAAAATGCACACAGCGCCAAAAGCACACCAATAATAATTGGCGAGCCGTACCGCTTCATAAACGACTTGAGCTGTTCTTTCTGTTCTTCGTCAGTCATTGCTACCATGAATCTATCCTTTACCCATTTGGGCGCTACGCTAAGAAAAACCTAGCGAGAAAAAACATTAATTGCCAAAAGTGGCGGTTAAAAATGATGCAAGCTCAGCGATTGCAATCTGTTGCTGATCAGCAGTCTGTAAGTTTTTCACCAAAACCTGTTGATCTTGCCATTCTCGCTCACCCAAAATCAAGGCGAATTTTGCACCTGATTGATCGGCTTTTTTCATTTGGCTTTTCATACTGCCTTGCGAGCCTGTTTTTAGGCGAATTGAAGATTGTACCTCTTCAAACTGATCACGCAACTGCTCAGCAAGTACCAATGCTTTACCTTGATAAGCAGGCTCTGCCAATAGGAACACATCACAGTCCGTCGCAGTTTCAGTCAGTTGCTGTTCGAGCAAGAGTAGCAAACGCTCCATACCCATCGCAAAACCGACCGCAGGCACCGATTGATCCGCCTTACCTTTCAGCTGTCCAACCAAGCCATCATAACGACCGCCTGCACAGACTGTACCTTGCGAGCCAAGATGTGTGGTCGTCCACTCAAAGACGGTTTTGTTGTAATAATCCAAGCCACGAACGAGCTTTTGATTGATGACAAATTGAATCCCTGCATCAGTCAAATATTGTTTGAGCTGTTCGAAGTGATTCAAGCTGTCTTCTTTTAAGAAGTCATGTAACTTTGGCGCATCGGCAATAATCTTTTGTGTAGACTCAATTTTTGAGTCCAAAATACGTAGTGGATTGGTGCTTAAACGACGCTGTGAATCTTCGTCTAACGCCTCTTTGTGTTGCTCTAAATACGCAACTAAGGCATTGCGATATTCGGTACGCTCATCGACCTCGCCTAGCGTGTTCAGTTCAAGCTGTACTTTGTCCGCCACGCCCATACGTTGCCAAAGGCGTGCCGTCATCAAGATCACTTCGGCATCCATATCAGGTGTTGCCACACCAAATGTTTCTACACCAAACTGATGAAACTGACGATAACGTCCTTTCTGCGGTTTTTCATAACGGAACATCGGTCCGACATACCAGACACGAGGGGTCGCACCACGTAGTAAATTATGCTCAAGCATCGCTCGCACACAACCTGCTGTCCCTTCAGGACGCAAAGTCAATGATTCTGGCGGATTACCCTTGTCTAAAAAGGTATACATTTCCTTTTCAACAATATCAGTCGCATCGCCGATCGAACGCTTGAATAAATTGGTCTGTTCAACGATTGGCAAACGGATTTGCTGGTAGCCGTAGGCATCCATCAAAGCCGATAAGTGTGCTTCTAGCTTGCGCCAAGCAGGCGTTTGGGTGGGTAGAAAATCGTTAAACCCTTTAATTGCAACTATTGAACTCATGATCTTTTTAACACACTATTTCAACAAACTTTTCAGTAAACTATTTAAAAAATGTTCGAAATCACTCAGAACTGGTGCGGATAATCTCTTTATCTTTCGCTTCTTCCGAAAGCTGAATACGATGACGCACCATGCTTTCGATCTCATCGACCAATTGATCGGTATCAATCAAATGGCTCTTTTCACCATTTTGATAGACCAATGATCTTGGACTTGCACCGACCACACCGATATCCGCTTCTTTGGCTTCACCCGGTCCATTGACCTTGCAACCAATCACCGACACATCCATCGGCACACGGACATCTTCTAACCGCTCTTCAAGCTTTTGCATGACTCTGATCACATCAAACTCTTGACGTGAACAGCTTGGGCACGCAATAAAGTTAATCCCATTCGAACGTAAACTTAATGATTTTAAAATATCAAAACCAATTTTCACTTCATCTTCTGGCTCAGCAGCGAGTGAAATACGCATAGTATCACCAATGCCGTCGAGCAATAGTCCGCCCAGTGCAATCGCTGATTTCACTGTGCCTGTACGATAGATCCCTGCTTCGGTGACACCGAGATGCAGTGGATTATCAATTTGTTTGGACAATAAACGGTAAGCATCCATGGTCAAAAATACATTCGATGCTTTGACGCTGACTTTGAACTCATGAAAATTTAAACGATCTAAAATATCAATATGACGCATTGCCGATTCAAGCAACGCCTCACCTGTTGGCTCGCCATATTTCTTTTGCAAATCTTTTTCTAATGAACCTGCATTGACCCCAATACGCATGGAAATATCATGATGGCGTGCAGCAGCGACGACTTCTCGGATTTTATCTTCTGAACCGATATTGCCTGGATTAATGCGCAAACAATCCGCACCATAGTCAGCAACGGCTAAAGCGATTTTATAATCAAAATGAATGTCTGCGACCAATGGCACGTCGACTTGCTTGCGGATTTTCCCGAAAGCCTCAGCGGCTTGCATAGTCGGCACAGATACTCGGACAATATCTGCACCTGCATCCGCACAGCGTTGAATCTGCGCAACCGTCGCATCGACATCGCAAGTCTCAGTATTGGTCATGGTCTGTACAGAGATTGGCGCATCACCACCGACATAGACCGAGCCAACACGGATTTTACGTGTTGGACGACGTTGAATTGGATTGACGATCATGATGCGAACCTCTCACAGATGAAACTTTTTAGTGTCAAGGATTAAGGTGACAATCTAAAGTCAGCCGAACCACTGGCATTGGTATAGCTGGATAAACCAATTTGTTCATTATTGAGCTTGAGCTGAACAGCCTCTGCATCATCAATTCGAATACTAAAAGGCGCTTGTCCTGACAACGTTAAACTTTCACTTTGACGACCTTGTGCCAAAGTATTGCCCGTAGCATCTTGGATCATCACTGACGTTGGTCGATTAAAATCTAATACCAACTGATCGCCACTACTTGAAGCAACTCCAGTACCAACACCCGCCGAATCGAATTCAATCACTTCAACGCCGTTTGCATTATCGACAAGTTGAGTTTGATGATTCTTACTCATCCAATTTGACAATACTGACCACAGTGCCCAAACAATCGCTATGATCAAAATTAACAGGATAATGCGTTTTAACCAAGTATTTGAACCACGACGTTTGCCACGAGTCAGACGTCCCATCGACTTTATTGGAGAGTCTTTCAAAGTATGGCTTGAGGTTAAGCCTGTATCAGTGCTATAGATTTCATCAAAGCGTTGAATCAATGCCGTGGCATCCGCATTAAGAAACTTGGCATAAGCACGATAATAGCCTTTGATAAAAGGCGCTTGTGGCAAAGACTGATAATCATCTTTTTCTAAAGCGACCAATTGCTTCTCAGAAATTTTTAACTCCTGAGCAACGTCCGACAGCTCTTTGCCTTGTGACATGCGTATTTGACGCAAATACTCACCCGGACGTTGCGCACTGCCAATGCTTGACGGCGTAGAAGATGTATTTTTGGGAGTATTCGTGTCTATTTCCATACCGCCTCAGAACTCTGTTTTAACTCTAAATATCGCTTGTATTCCTGACTATCAGGAAACTGTGCACGCAATTGATTGGCAAGCACTTGCATGCCCAAATCATCATGACGTGCTCTCGCTAAACGCAAACCAATCCACAGCGCACGTGCACCTTGACTGGCTTGTCCTGTATAGCGCACATAATCTTCATACATTTGCCCCGCCAATGTATAGCGTTGCTGGAAATAAAGCAATTCTGCAAGCTCAAGACGAGAAATCAACGAATCACGATTAGCTTGCAAGGCTTGGGTAAAGGCTTGTTCTGCATTGGCATTGTCGCCGACCTTCAGATAAGTACGTCCTAAATTTTCCAATGCCGCATAACGCTGTGTATAGCCTAAAGTCGCCCCTGCCACTTTGAATTGTGCAATCGCTTCAGGATAACGCTCACGAAGATACAAATACGTCCCATAGTTATTTCGTGCTTGGGCATGCGTCCCATCAATGGAGATCGCACGTTTAAAATATTCTTCCGCTTTTGCCATATTGGTCGGGCTACCTTCTTGTTGTAGCAAGACACCCATCATCAAGTTGGCTTCAACAGAACGTGAATCTGTATTTAACGCCTGATCAAGCTCTTGTTTGGCTTTATCCAACTCACCTGTACGGATATATTCTGCAGCAAGTTGTGTGCGCAGTTGTACTGCTTTCTCAGGATCTTTTTCCCCAAGTCGGGTCGCAGGTGTCGTGGTTACACAGCCAGACATCACGATCAAAGCACTGAGTGCAACCGCACCTAATGTAGATTTTAATACTGTTTGCCCTATTGGGTTAAAACGAGTAACCATCATTCAAACAAAGACCTCAATATTCTCATCGCTTGTGACTCACATTTACAACAGATTAATGTGTCATGAGTCACTTTGTGTTCTTAGAATTTCATTGTGCTGACTGGCAATTTTCTGCTTCCATTTCTCAGCACGACGTGTCCGATCCGCAACTTGCCCCACCAACTGACCGCATGCTGCATCAATATCGTCACCACGTGTCTGACGAATGGTACAGACAAATCCTGCATCTGACAAAGTTTTTTGAAATGCCATAATGCGATTGCGACTCGACCGTCCATAAGGCGCATGCGGAAATGGATTAAACGGAATCAAATTAATTTTACTGGGTAAATCTTTTAATAGTTTTAATAATTGTAACGCATGCTCAGCTTTGTCATTAACACCATCGAGCATGACATATTCAATGGTAATGTGCTTACGACTACTTTCATTACCATCTTTCGCCAAGTAGCGCTGGCAAGCTGCAATCAATTGCTCAAGCGGATACTTTTTATTGATCGGCACAAGCTCATTACGCAGTGGATCATTTGGCGCATGCAGTGAAATCGCTAATGCGACGTCTATCGTTGCAGCTAACTTATCAATCATCGGCACCACACCTGAAGTCGATAAAGTCACACGACGCTTTGACATGCCATAGGCAAAATCATCAAGCATCAACGACATCGAAGCGACTACTGGATCAAAATTAAGTAATGGTTCACCCATTCCCATCATCACCACGTTTGTCACGGTGCGAGTACGATCTCTAACTGGCACATCTTCCATATAAGATTGATTCGCCACCCAAAGCTGACCGATGATTTCCGCAGGGGTCAAATCACGCTGAAAACCTTGTTTGCCTGTTGAGCAAAATGAACAATCTAGCGCACAGCCGACTTGCGAAGAAATACACAAGGTTTTACGTGCACCAGTTTTATCATCGGCAGGAATCAACACTGTTTCGACTAGAGAACCATCTCCATCACCAACACGAAATACCCATTTTCGGGTACCATCTTTGGAATAGTGACGATGAACCACTTCAGGCGCTTGAATCTCTGCAATATTGACCAGCTTTTCACGAAGCTTGCCTGAAATATTGGTCATTTCTTCAAAATCAGTCACGCCAAACTGGTGAATCCATTTCATCACCTGCCCTGCACGAAACTTCTTCTCACCGATTTTTTCAAAAAAAGCTTCTAGCTCAGCACGTGTCATTCCCAATAAATTGGCTTTTGAAGAATTCGTTTGCACTGTTTTTGATACAGCTTGATCTTGCACAGTTTTTTCATGCACAGTCGCATCTTGCGCAAGCGTAGAAATGGATTGAGCTGTGTTCATGCAAAACCTGCCATGTAATATGAGGAGCGTGAAATGGAACTGATCAATAAAAATATTGAAGGATAAATCGAGGGGGCAAATTATATACGTTTTTCACCATTTACCCTAGTGAAAAACAAAAAAGCTAGATAAGTATAACACTGATCTAGCTTTATCACGATGAGATTTGTTTGCTAGGCAAGACGCACTATACAAACACCATCCCGATCGAATTAACGCGTACGCGCTGCAATCTCGTCTGCATTGAAGAAGAAAGCGATTTCACGCTCAGCCGATGCAACTGAGTCAGAACCGTGAGCAGCATTTTCGTCGATGCTTACAGCGAAGTCTGCACGGATTGTACCAGGCGCCGCTTCTTTCGGGTTTGTTGCACCCAAGATTTCACGGTGAGCAAGTACAGCGTTTTCGCCTTCAAGTACAGATACAACCACAGGGCCAGAAGTCATGAATGCAACCAAGTCATTGAAGAAACCACGTTCTTTGTGCTCTGCGTAGAAACCTTCCGCATCCGCTTGAGAAAGTTGCTTGTACTTCATTGCAACTGGCTTAAGACCAGCTTTTTCGAAACGTGCAATGATGTCACCGATGTGGTTTTTGCCTACAGCATCAGGTTTGATGATAGATAAAGTACGTTCAATCGCCATGATTGGCTCCTTAAATGTCTAAGAACTAGATAATAAAAACGAAAAATTTGGCGCATTATATACGAGCGATAGGCGCAAGATATAGTGCAATTTGCCTTGATTTTGATTCAGCCTAAACTTTTTCGACAAAATGCAAATGCATTAGTGCGTCATTTGGCACAAAAGGCTTTCACCAATGTAATTAACGTGCTTCGTCAATCCATGCCATTTGAATGGCTTCTAAAATAATCGGTAAAGCGAATATATTGCGGATCGACATCTGGGTGCGCTTCATAAAGCTCAATCGCAATATCAATTGAATCTGTCCAACGGAGTGCCATAGCTTAGCCTTTATTTCTATTTACAATGTCAATGCAAGCTACTTTAACAAAATTCAGCTTAGACGCAATGCTTATCCCATATCAAAACAAGACTCATCAAACCAGTCATTCCCTTTTTTATTTATGATTCGATGGATTGGCTCGCATGGCTTAAAGCACAATACCTAAGAATGGCGCACACCACAACGTCAACATCGCCACCACAAAGCCAATACTCGCCCCAACGATCACATCCGTCGGATAATGCAAACCCAAGATCATACGTGACAAGCCCACCAAAATAGTAAATGGCAACATGATCGCAAGTAACACGGATTCAATACTACCCAAGACTGTACATGCCAAAACTGCGTGTAAAGTATGCCCTGACGGAAAGCTAAAATGATCCAGTGGTCGCTCACCCAAACTAATCACCTGATGCACCTGATAAGGGCGTGGACGCACGGTATGACGTTTTAAGAGTTTATAAATCAGCGTACCAATACTGCCAGCAAGAATGATATAAATTACCTGTGTGAAATACGCGAAGCCATTCATGCCCCATACGATGGCAAGCATGATGTACCAAAATGCACCGTCACCAAGACGACTTACTGCTTTAAAAAATTTTGCCGCGTAAGGGTGTGATGACCAATGATTCAGGTAAACACAACCTCGTAAATCCCAATCTAGTATCGCTTTTTGCGCAACTTTTATCTTCCTACTCATACGACGACTCCTTGATCAACTGTGATCAGTGTGGATGGTGCGACCACGCTTTTATCGCACCGTGATTTATTTTTAATCTCATCTTCAAATCTGAATTCTTCACTTCCTAAACATTACTCAAAACTGCAAGTACATGGTTGGTTTTTTCGCATAGTGCAATAATGCGTCCTCAAAGTCTGCAACTGGTCGATCCCAACCACAATCACCCACTTTTTGACTAGCAATCTGACCCATATGTGCTAAGTCTTTGAGTGAAGGTAATTTGAGCAAGGTCTTTTGCCACGCCTCTTTATCACCAAATGGTAACAACCAACCTGTGCGCTCATGCTCGACCATCAGTGCAGGTGCTGCATAGTTATATGCCAACACAGGCAAACCACTTGATACCGCCTCTAATACAACATTACCAAAGGTATCCACTTCACTGGCGAATAAGAACGCATCTGCACTGGCATAACACATCGCCAACGCTTCACCCATTTGCGCTCCCATGAAAACCACATCAGGATATTGTTTTTCCAAATCCTCACGAATTGGGCCATCGCCAACCACGACCATATTTAGTTTACGCTGTGGTTGGTGTTTTTTTAGTGCATAGAAACTCTTGATGATAAACGGCACTTCTTTTTCAGGTGAAACTCGTCCGACCGATAACAGCACCGTAGTATTGTCATCTACTTGCCATTGGCGACGTAGACCTGAACTCCGCAAGTTGCGATTAAATCGTTGGTTATCTACACCACGACTAATAATTCGCATCGGACAACGTAGACCAAACTCATCTTTTAATACTTGACGGGTATCTTCACTTGGCACGAGGGTCAGATCCGTTTGATTGTGAAACCATTTTAGATATTGGCGTACAGGTCTCACCAAAAATGCCATGTCAAAATAACGACTAAAATCATGAAATGATGAGTGAAACCCACTCGAAATCGGAATATTGCGCAGTTTGGCTTGATTGAGTGCGGCCAATCCAAGCGGTCCTTCAGTCACGATGTGCACAATGTCTGCTTTAAATTGATCGAGTGCTTGACCGATTTTAAAAATCTGTGGCCAGCCAAATTGCATCTGCGGATATTTTGGAATCGACTGCGAACGTACCACACATTCTTGATCTGGATAAAAGCTGTGATTTTTTTCACTTTGCTGTGGACGAACCAATAAAATTTTGTGACCACGACGTTGTAAGCCTTTGGTCAGTTGCATCACAGAAAGAGACACACCGTTGATCTCAGGCGGCCAAGTTTCAGTGACGATGGCAATTCTTAATTTACGTGCAGGGCGTTGTGGATGATTTTCTTGTTGCTTTTTATTTTCATAGCCAAGCTTTGCTTGCGTATAATCCAGTACTTGTGCTGATGAGTTGATCATGCATCTTCCAAATTGGTTTTCTTATTCTGCGATATTAAGTATAAAATTTGACTATTTCATGATCGATTGATGACAGTTTTCTGACAGTCTCTGATATTTTTCATTCCAAAATAGCATTTATGTGCATTCATTTTTTAAGGCTGATTTTGTGATTCATTCTCAATTACTTATTCTGTAACAGATTATATCCATTACATTTTTCCCACCAAGTTATACATTTTTAAAAACTGAAAATTAGCATCCATTTGTTAAGCTGAATCTTGTAGCCACCGAACGTTTTATCAAAAAATTGAATCGCTCGATTTTTTCATTGTATAAAAGATAAAGGAAGCCAAAATGTCAGATATATTTGAAGTCAAAAGTGCACTGGATGTTGATGGAAAAAACCACAATTATTATAGTTTAGCTAAGTTGTCCGAGCGTTTTTCAAATATTCAAACCTTGCCCTATTGCATGAAAATTGTATTGGAAAATCTACTTCGTAATGAAGATGACGGGCAAAGCGTCGGCAAAAATCATATTGAAGCCGTAGCAAACTGGGATGCAAACGCCAAACCAAGTCAAGAAATCGCCTTCATGCCTGCTCGTGTGGTGTTGCAGGATTTTACAGGTGTGCCGTCGGTGGTCGATTTGGCAGCGATGCGTGATGCGGTGGTCAAACTTGGTGGCAAAGCCGAACAAATTAATCCATTTATTCCGAGTGAGTTGGTAGTCGATCATTCGGTGCAAGTCGATGTGTATGGGCGTGAAGATGCGCTGGACTTAAATAAACAAATTGAGTTTAAACGTAACCAAGAACGTTATGAATTTTTACATTGGGGTCGTCAAGCTTTTCAAAACTTCCAAGTCGTGCCACCTGCAACCGGGATTGTGCATCAGGTCAACTTGGAATACCTCGCTCGTGTAGTGATGGCATCTGAGCAAGACGGCGAGCTGTACGCCTATCCTGATACAGTATTTGGTACAGACAGCCACACCACCATGATCAATGGTATTGGTGTACTCGGTTGGGGAGTTGGCGGGATTGAAGCGGAAGCGGCAATGCTCGGTCAACCTGCGTCAATGTTGATTCCGCAAGTGGTCGGTTTCAAGATCAAAGGCAAACTCAAAGAAGGCGTGACGGCGACGGATTTGGTACTTCGTGTCACTGAAATGTTGCGTGAACATGGTGTGGTCGGGAAGTTTGTCGAGTTTCATGGTGACGGCTTGCACAACATGCCACTTGCTGATCGTGCAACCATTGCCAACATGGCGCCAGAGTATGGCGCAACCTGTGGTATTTTCCCGATTGACCAAGTTGCATTAGATTATTTACGCCTATCTGGTCGTGATGACATGCAAATTACCTTGGTCGAACAATATGCCAAAGCGCAAGGCTTATGGCATGACGAAAGCTCTCCTACTGCAAAGTACTCAAGCAATCTTGAGTTGGATTTAAGCACGGTCGTGCCATCGCTTGCAGGACCAAAACTACCACATCATCGCATTGCACTGTCTGATATGCACAGTCGATTTGTGGAAACCTTGGGCGAAATGAGCAAATCTCGTCAAACTAAAGACGATGAATCCCGTTTTGCCAATGAAGGTGGTGAACAATCGCAAGCAGACGACCTCGCAGCTTCGCCTAATTCGGCTAAAAGCCTAGAAAAAAATGCCCTGCAACGTCTCATTTCAAAAATCACTTTAGATGAAAATGACATTGAACTTCGTGACGGTTCGGTAGTGATTGCGGCCATTACGTCATGTACCAACACGTCTAACCCTGCTGTGATGATCGGTGCAGGTTTGGTGGCGAAGAATGCAGCGAAACTCGGCTTAAAAGCCAAGCCTTGGGTGAAAACCTCACTCGCACCAGGCTCTAAAGTGGTCACCGATTATTTAGAAAAAACCGATTTGATGGATGCTCTGGAAGCGGTTGGTTTCTATTTAGTGGGTTATGGTTGCACCACCTGTATTGGTAACTCGGGGCCACTGCCTGATGCCATTGAAAAAGGGATTGAGGAAAATGATCTCGTGGTTGCATCCGTCTTGTCAGGCAACCGAAACTTCGAAGGGCGTATTCACTCACATGTCAAAACCAACTATCTTGCTTCACCACCACTAGTCGTAGCGTATGCCTTGGCAGGTACAGTGGATATTGACCTAACCAATGATCCAATCGGACAAGATCAAGACGGTAAAGATATCTTCTTAAAAGACATTTGGCCTAGCAGTGCGCAAATCGATGAATTGATTGCCAATAATATCGATGCGGAAATGTTCCATAAAAATTATGGCGAAGTCTTCGAAGGTAGTGAAGAGTGGAATGCAATTAGTTCGCCAGATTCTGAGCTGTATCAATGGAATGATGAGTCGACTTATATCAAAAATCCGCCATTTTTCGATGGTATGACCATGGACGCCGAAGGTGTGCCTGATATTGAGAATGCCCGTATTCTCGGTTTATTTGGCGATTCGATCACGACCGATCACATTTCACCTGCGGGTAGCATCGAGCCTGACTCTCCTGCGGGTCAATATCTACAAAGTCGTGGGGTGATGGAACAAGACTTTAATAGTTACGGCTCACGTCGTGGTAATGATGCGGTGATGACACGAGGCACATTTGCCAATATTCGCATCAAAAACTTGATGATGAATGGTGAAGAAGGTGGCAATACCCTCTATTTCCAAGCAGATCAAGCCAGTTTAACCGACGGCGTAAAAATGCCAATTTACGATGCAGCGATGAAATATAAAGATCAAAACCGGACATTGGTCGTGCTTGGTGGCGAGCAATACGGTACGGGTTCAAGTCGTGACTGGGCGGCAAAAGGTACGATTCTACTCGGTGTCAAAGCAGTGCTCGCACAATCTTTTGAACGGATTCATCGATCAAACTTGGTCGGCATGGGCGTATTACCATTGACTTTCAAAGACGGCGAATCTATTCAAAGCCACAATTTAGACGGTTCAGAAGTGCTTTCCATCACTGGACTAGACAATGGCGAAAGTGATGTTGCTACAGTAACTGCAACCCGAGCCGATGGTTCAACGGAGAGCTTCGAAGTCAATGTCATGTTGCAAACACCTAAAGAACGCGAATATGTTCGTCATGGCGGTGTCTTACATTATGTGTTACGACAACTTGCTAGTAAAAATGCGTAACGTATTTACACTTCCTAAAGTTAAAAAAAAACAGCCACTTTATGTGGCTGTTTCTTTATGTGCTAAAAAATCGAATGATCAATCTTGTCGATGCGCTCGCCATTCTAGCTCAGCACAAATCAGCGTCGTCGGAAATACCACAATCAGAAGAAAGATCAACATCCAAATCAAAAGCTCAAAACTTCCTAAGCAAAAAATTAACCATGGTGATCACGCCAAAGCAGCCAATGCACCACACTTGAGATAGTAACTTCGGTGTAGATTTTGATTTGGGTCACCTAAAAAGTAATAGAAAATCTTCGATGTTAGATAAGCGGTAAAAAAACCAACCACATAACCCACGATCAAGGCAACACACATCAACGCCAACATCTGAAAAATAATCGACGGTGTGATTTAGCCAATCAAAAACTGAATCGGATCATTCAAGAAAAACAAAACATGAAAGCTAATGACGATAATAAACGTCGCAAACGCTGGTGCGAGTCGAAACTGACTCCATGTCTTTGTCATATTTATCCTTTTAATAAAAAAGACTTCCGCAGAAGTCTTTTCAATGTGTTCTAAATCAATTTATACCGTCAAATCTTTAATGGTTTCGCTTGAGCCATTCTTTTTCACAGATTCAATACCATTATCACGTGATGCTTCACTGGCATAGTATTGGCTTGTACCAATGATCTGATGATTCGCCGCTTTCAGATTGAAATATGGTTTATCATTTTTTGCAACTTTACGATCAAAGCGTGCATCATCACTGCTATTCTTTTGCACAGAAGCAATACCATTCATCGCAGAAGCTTTGGTTTTGTAGAGCTCACTGGTGAGAATAATCTCTGCATTGCCTGCTTTGAGTACAAATTTAAACTGTCCATCTTTTGCCTTATCGACCTCAAACCATCCTGCCATTTTGAACTTTCCTTATTTAAAATCACTAAACATAAATTCGATTTAAATAGTTTTAAAACAAAGTCAGCTTGCTTGCAAAATCCTTATTCATTAATTTGTAAACTGATTTTTCAGCATACAAAGGATAAGGTTTCAACTGAAACAATCAAGCGGGTACGCCACTATGAAAGCGAAATTGTTTGTCTGGACTTTGAATTAAATCCGCTTCCACTTGACGAATATGTGCGATACGCTCGGCGATGTCTTCATCAGGGTTTTTCATCTCTGCGGTGGTCGCCACATCTTTTGCCAGTGCTAAATAATCTTCAAAATGTCGTGCTTCGGACTTGAGCAAGTAACGATAATAGCGCCCAAGCTCCTCATCCACGATCGGCGACAATGCAGCAAAACGCTCGCAAGAACGTGCTTCTACAAACGCACCAATAATTAACACATCGACCAACGCCTCAGGCTCATAGGTACGAATCTCTTTCCGTAAGCCACCTGCATAACGCCCTGCACTCACCGCTTTCCATTCCTGACCACGCTTCGCCATAAATTCTAATACTTGCTCATAATGCAACATTTCTTCCCGAACCAATTGTGCCAATTTGACTTGTAAATCGGTAAAGAAGCTATAGCGAAACATCAAGTTCATCGCTGTCCCTGCAGCTTTCTTTTCACAATTGGCATGATCTTGAATCAGTAGTTCTAAATTCTCAGGCGCCGCATCAAGCCACGCTTGTGGTGTGCGGCAGCCAAGAAAATCGTAGACAGGTTGCATTAAGTGATCTAAGCCACGACTGCTCAGATCATTAACGTGTTTTAAATCTTCAGACATAGGAAAAACTATTTAATTAAAAATTTGAAAAATGAATTAACGTGCAGCTTGAATCGTCGCTTTCATCTGTTGCACTGCTTGCGCCAAACCAACAAACACACTATCTGCAATGATGGCATGTCCAATATTTAACTCATGAATCTGTGTGAGTGCTGCAATTGGCGTAACATTATCTAAATTTAGTCCATGCCCTGCATTCACAATTAAGCGACCTTCTGCATACTGCACGGCATGTTGAATACGTGTCAGTTCGTATTGTTGTGCTTCACCTGTCGTATCCGCATAAGCACCCGTATGAATCTCGATAGTCGGTGCGCCACAGCGGATCGCAGCATCAATCTGCGCCGCGTCAGGGTCAATAAACAGTGATACATCTATTCCAGCTTTAACCAAAGCCTGGGTCATCGCTTTGACTTTTTCAAAATGCGTGACCACATCCAAACCACCTTCAGTCGTGACTTCTTGACGACGTTCAGGCACGAGACAGACATGCTGTGGCATCACTTTAAGGGCAATCGCTTGCATTTCCTCAGTCACTGCCATTTCAAGGTTCATACGTGTGGTCAACAGTGGGCGCATTCGATAAACATCAGCATCTTGAATGTGACGACGATCTTCACGCAAATGCAGGGTGATGCCCTCCGCACCCGCTTGTTCACAAATCAACGCCGCATTGACAGGATCAGGATAAATCGTGCCTCGTGCTTGGCGAAGTGTTGCAACGTGGTCGATATTGACGCCTAAAAGTGCTGCCATGAAAATATCCTATTAACGATGTGAATTAATGATTTCACATAAAATTGAACGTATGATTCTTATGCAAACTAATTCTGATGCAATTGACTCACCCAAAGTTGACGGCTTTTTAGCGGTTTATTCCCCAATAATTCCGTCAGAATTAGTCGATATAGTTTAGCAAGTAAGCTCACATTTTCCGAGTTGATTTGCTCGATTTGTACAAGGTTCAATAAATCTTGCCCTAAGAAATTTTGCCCATATTGCCCAATCACAAAACCTTCTTGCGGGATAAACTGATAATACATCGTCGGCGAAATATCCTGTCCATTGGCATCTTGGCTAAAGTCGATCGCATAACCAAGTTCTTGCAAAAACACCTGTTCAAATTGACGCAAGATCATTTTCAATTGCATATCTTTGGGATCATCTTTGGAGAGATTTTTCAGCTGTTCCAATGTCGATTGATAAGCTTGATAAGTTTCAGGCATTGGTTCTTCGGGTGGCATTAATCTTAATAAAATCTCGTTGAGATAAAACCCCGCAAACAAGGCTTTTTGCTGCAAATAAAAAGGTTGACCTTGAACGTCGATTTGGCTAAAGTTTTTTAATTCTGATTTACCAGTTGCTTGAAGCTGAGTTCGATGATAGAGCGCAGGCGGTTGCTGACGAGTTACACCATCAACACGCCCAAACTCTTCACTAAAAAAATGTAAAATATAACTGCGCTCACGATAGCGCCGTTGATGAATCGCAAAGCCTGTTAAGGATTGATTTCGCATCATGGCTTTGCTGATTACCTCAAGAGTTCCTAATCAATAGAACATTATTCAAACGGATACGTTACGCTAGATAGATTGGTGCGCTACAACAACCCAAGTATATGAAAAATTATTCTTTTTCCTTGTCGTCTTCATCATCGCCATCTGGAATCACCGCACCTGCAACCGCTGCCGTACCCTTCGCCACACCTTTGGTGGTTTTGTAAGCCACTTTAACTGGTACAGTCACGACTTTATGAATACAGCCTTGCAGTGCAAATACACTTAAAAATACGAGTAATAATGATGTTTTCACCTAACCTTCCTCTGAAGCTCATCATCAGACCAACCGCCTTTGACTTTCACCCAAAGCGTAAGCATGATTTTTTGCTCAAACATTTTTTCCATATCAGCACGTGCATCCATACCAATTTGTTTAAGCTTCTTGCCTTTATCACCGATCACGATAGCTTTTTGACCCTGACGCTCGACAAAAATCGTCGCATCAATATACGTACACGCTGCTTTTAATTTTCCTGTTTTTGGATTAATAACAGGTTCTTCGATTTTAAAGCTTTCGATTTGTACTGTCAGATCGTATGGCAACTCCTCACCAAGCTGACGCATGATTTTCTCACGAATCACCTCACTGGCAAGGAAACGTTCAGAACGATCGGTGACTTGATCCATCGCATACCGAAGTGCTGACACAGGGACGATCTCGGCAAATTGCATCAACTTTGTCCGTTGCTCAATCAGCGGTAAAATCGCCTTCTTGTCTTCAAGAGTATCTACTTTATTGATGACAAGAATCACAGGCATGCTGGCGTTGACGAGTTTTTCTAAGACCAACTCATCATTTTGTGTCCACTTCTGTCCGTCGATCACAAACAAGACCAAATTGACATCCCGCAGTGCAGAATGCGCTGCTTTGTTCATCATTTTATTGATGGCACGCACTTCTTTTTTGTGCATCCCTGGCGTATCCACATAGACTGCTTGCATATGATCACGACTATCAATACCAATGATTTTATGGCGTGTGGTTTGTGGTTTACGAGAGGTAATCGAAAGTTTTTGACCAAGCAAATGATTCATTAATGTAGACTTACCGACATTTGGACGACCCACAATCGCCACAAAGCCACTGCGAAAATCACTTGGAATCGGCTTTTTCTCATCATTAAAAAATTGATTAATAATGTCTTGTTCGCCAGAAGCGTGTTGATCTTCGGTGCTCATTTGGCTTGCTCCAATCGTTTTAAAATCTCCGCTGCTGCGGCTTGTTCGGCAAATCGACGACTTGCGCCCTCACCCTTCACACCATCCATACCTTCAACTTCACAGAGTATGGTGAAATGCTGATTCGGGGCATCGCCTTGGATATCAATCACATCATACTTCGGCAAAGGTAACTTATGTGCCTGCAACCACTCTTGTAAGCGTGACTTTGGGTCTTTGAGTTGTTCGGTCGGTTGAATCTGTTCAAGATATGGCGCATACCATTGCAAGACGATCTGTTGCAATTGATCAAAATCTTGACTATCTAAGTAAATCGCACCAAGAATCGACTCGACCACATCAGCCAATATTGACTCACGATGATGACCGCCTGATTTCAACTCACCCGTGCTGAGTATCAATGATTTGCTGAGTTGTAAATCTTTGGCAATCTTGGCTAATGACTCTTGACGCACTAGTGTGGCACGCATACGTGTCAGATTCCCCTCTTTCTCTTTGGGAAATCGAGCATACAAATACTGTGCAATGATGGTACCAAGTAATGAATCCCCTAAAAACTCGAGGCGTTCATAATTATGACGCTGACTCACTGAGCGGTGCGTCAGCGCCAGCTTTAATAAATCAATCTGCCGAAACTGATAACCCAATCTCGACATTAAACGTGGATCATTCACCTGTACTTACAGACCTCTGATCAAAATCTTTTTGGAATGTCATCAATAATGACATATTCATCAAAAATGGTTTACGTACCTCATATTCTTTTTTTACAGCAAGACCTGCGGTATTGGTGACTTGAAGAATATCATCAACTTTAATGTCACGAATATTATTCATTTCTAAGCGTTGTGATAAATCTTGTTTGAACTTATTCTGCGTTGTATCTTTAGGCAAGGTCGCTAAAGATTCTTCAATTTGAGAATTGATAATACGATCATCCCAATAGGCTGGCCAAACTGCTACTGCAATTTTCGCTGCCAAAGCAAATAGAATAATGGCAAAGAAAATCCCTAAATAAGATGCACCACGTTGATTTTTCATTGTTGACCTCTTTTCCTTATTATTGACCCATCTGCTCGGATCTCTATCGCAATGGTTATGGAATACTGCCATTGCGCTTAAAGCTCGGTAAATTTAATCCCGGTGCTTTATGCATCCACACATAGGTCGCTTTCCCAGTTAAGTTTGCTTCTGGAACAAATCCCCAATAGCGACTGTCTGCACTTTGATCACGATTATCACCCATCGCAAAATATTCGCCTTCTGGTACAGTCACTTCCCAATTTTGCTCAAGTGATAGCGGCGCTTTTTGTTGGTATTGCTGAATGAATTGCTGAGCAATGCCATCTGATTGTGTTGCCTTGATATATTGCGTGATAAATCGATGTGATGCAATATTCACCACCCACTGCTGTGCATCCACGATGATTTTTTGTTGCTGACCAGAAGCATCTTGATAATGCACAGGCAAATCCACTGCATTGCCTTTTTGTGAGAATTGCTTTTCACCATTGATAAACAACTCACCATTTTGATATGCAATAGTGTCACCAGGCAAACCAATGATACGTTTGATATAGCTGATACTTGGGTCTACTGGATAACGAAACACTGCGACATCGCCATGCTCAGGCGCACCTGTATCAATAATTTTCGTATTAATTAGTGGCAAGCGCACGCCATAAGCAAACTTATTCACGAGAATAAAATCGCCTGTTTCCAAGGTCGGATTCATCGACTCGGAGGGAATATTAAACGGCTCAAATAAGAATGAACGCACAACCAATACGACAGCCAAGACTGGCCAAAAATCATAAGCCCAATTGATAATCGGATTGATTTGATGCGCATCGTGCGTAGCATGTGCTCGCACTGCATCACCTTTAGCTTGACTCAATTGATCACGTGCTTGAGTGACATCGACTGGATCATCAGGATTAGTTACTGCTTCTAATAAAGTAAGCTGTGGATATTTAGATTTTACTTGCTCAAAATTCTGTTGTTGCGATTGGATATTTTGATCCGCTTGCAATGCAGCTTGTTTCTTGTCTTTCAACTGTTGATATTGCTTGAATACCAACTTATCCAACAACCAAATACCGAAAAAGATCAGTGTTGCGGGTACCAGTATCCAGTTAAAATCAAAATCCATGCTACACCTTATTTTTTATCAACTTGTAGGACTGCCAAAAAGGCTTCTTGTGGAATCTCCACGCTGCCGACTTGCTTCATACGCTTTTTGCCTTCTTTTTGTTTGGAAAGCAATTTTTTCTTACGACTGACGTCACCGCCATAGCATTTTGCCAAGACATTTTTACGCATCGCTTTGACGGTAGAACGTGCCACGATTTGCGAACCAATCGCCGCTTGGATCGCCACATCAAACATCTGACGTGGTATCAGGTCTTTCATTTTCTCAACTAGAGCAATACCACGATGACGTGCATCGTCACGGTGACAGATCATTGCCAAGGCATCGACTTTTTCACCATTGATCAGCACATCAACTTTGACCAAGCTCGAGCTTTCAAAACGCACAAAATTATAATCCAGTGACGCAAAACCACGAGAACACGATTTTAAACGGTCGAAGAAATCCATCACCACTTCCGCCATCGGAATTTCAAAGGTAATCGACACTTGTGCGCCCAAAAATTTCATATCCTTTTGAATGCCACGACGCTCATTACACAAGGTCATGACATTGCCCAAATATTCTTGAGGGGTCAGGATATGACACTCTGCAATCGGTTCACGTAAATCTTCAAGGGTCGAACCATCAGGCATTTTCGATGGGCTATCGATATAAATCGTTTCGCCTTTTTTGGTCACAGCTTCGTAGATCACCGTTGGCGCAGACGTAATCAGATCAAGATCATATTCACGTTCTAAACGCTCTTGGACAATCTCCATGTGTAGCATGCCGAGGAAGCCACAGCGAAAACCAAAACCCAAAGCATCTGAACTTTCAGGTTCAAAAAATAATGCCGAATCATTAATTTGTAGTTTTTGTAGCGCTTCACGGAACGGTTCAAAATCACTAGAATCAATTGGGAATAATCCCGCATAGACCTGCGGTTTGACTTTTTTGAATCCAGGCAAAGCTGCGACTTGTGGTGTATTCGACAAGGTAATGGTATCACCGACTGGCGCACCAAAAATATCTTTAATCCCTGCAATCACAAAGCCCACTTCACCTGCTTCTAGCACATTCGTTTCGGTATGTTTTGGACTAAACATTCCTACCGAAGTGACTACGTGAGTTTGCCCTGTAGATTTGACCAGCATCTTGTCGCCTTTGCGGATTCGACCATCTTTGATGCGTACCAGCGAGACTACGCCAAGATAACTATCAAACCACGAATCCACGATCAATGCCTGCAATGGCGCATCACGATCGCCTTCAGGTGCAGGAATCACTTCGACCAAACGCTCTAAGACACCATCAACACCTAGTCCAGTTTTCGCAGAACACGTCGGTGCCGTCGTCGCTTCAATCCCGATAATTTCTTCGATTTCATTGATTACCCGCTCAGGCTCAGCTTGCGGTAAATCAATTTTATTTAAAACAGGTAAAACTTCTAAATCCTGCTCAATCGCTGTATAGCAATTCGCAACGGATTGTGCTTCGACACCTTGCGCTGCATCGACAACCAATAGCGCACCTTCACAGGCTGCAAGTGAACGTGACACTTCATATGAAAAGTCCACGTGCCCAGGGGTATCAATAAAGTTGAGCTGATATTCTTGACCATTTGGATGCTGATAAAATAATGTCACCGATGCGGCTTTAATCGTGATCCCACGCTCTCGTTCGATGTCCATCGAATCAAGCACTTGGGCTTGCATTTCTCGATCTTGCAAGCCACCACACATTTGAATAAAGCGATCGGCAAGAGTCGATTTACCATGATCGATATGGGCGATAATTGAGAAATTACGAATCTGAGCGAGTGGCGTGGATTTTTTAACTGCTGCCATGAACGACCTTAAACATCCAAATAATAACGTCTAAAAAAGACGAACTCAAAACTCAAAAGCGTGAGTTTTGACGAAGTTGAAAATAGACAGCAGTATAATCAAAAAGCCTGCGGATTGATACAGACATTCTAAGGATTACACATTTAAGAGGAACGGATCGATGCTTGCGTCTAAAGGTTGGTAAGCTTGACTAAATGTTGGCGACAAACGTTTCAGTCGACCTGTCGATATCTCAACACACCCCCACAAAGTATGTGCTTGAAAAACAATAGATTGATCACTTTTTCGGTAAAATAGATAATGACGAATCGAAGAAAAGGCTTGTTGCTCGCCCAGTCATGTGCGAAGTACCAACTCATCACCGTTGACATCCTCCCCGACCTAAAGGACGGGGATTCCTCCTGCGAGACGTTCATGTCCGAGCGCAAGAATATTCAGTGCGGAATTTACATCCCGATCATGGAGCGCACCACACTCCATGCACTGCCATTCTCTTATTCCAAGACCTGTCCTACCTTTCGGACTACTACAGCGTGAGCCACAGCACGAACACGTTTGGGTGGTATACGCTTCATTGACTTCTTCATACCATACCCCTGCGTTCTCGCATTTATACTTAAGCATGGTTCTTAGTGTTGTCCAACTTGCATCTAGCACTGATTTAGCTAATTTAGTTTGTGCGAGTGCTTTGGCATTCACATTGCCAACGAAGATTGCTGCATGTTCATTCACCAGTTTATGGCTGAATTGATGCAGCATGTTTTGACGTATATTTTTAATC
>LUOR01000058.1 GCA_001626925.1 Moraxellaceae bacterium REDSEA-S32_B1 | reverse complement strand
ACCGCACTCTCTGCGGATTTAACCCAAAGCTTTGCAGCGGTTGCAAGCTATAACATTAAAGATACTTCTGCTGATGCAGGGGATAGCCGTGATTCGTTACTGTCTTTAGGTTTGAGTTATAAATATTAATCTAAGAAATTTCATTAAAAAACCTCTCAAATTTGAGAGGTTTTTATTTTGGCAAAGATGAAAATTTATAAATATTCAACCTTAACCACTTCGTACTCGACTTCACCTTGTGGTGTAGTGATTTTGGCTTCATCACCCTCATTTTTACTGAGTAGACCACGTGCGATTGGTGAGTTCACTGAGATTTTATTTTGTTTAAAATCTGCTTCGTCATCACCCACGATTTTATAAGTCTTTTGTTCTTCGGTATCTAAGTTTTCTATGGTGACAGTCACACCAAAGACCACACGACCATTTTGCTCTAAGTCTTTGACATCAATCACTTGTGAAGCGCCAAGTTTACCTTCGATATCTTGAATACGACCTTCACAGAAGCCTTGTTGTTCACGTGCAGCATGATACTCGGCGTTTTCCTTAAGATCACCGTGTTCACGTGCCTCTGCGATCGCTTGCGTAATGCGTGGGCGTTCTACAGATTTGAGATGTTGTAATTCTTTTTCCAGTGCAGCTTTGCCTTCTGGCGTCATTGGATAGCGTTGCATATTTTCCTCACTATCTGTTTCACTAGGCTGAACAGAGATTGATAATGTGATACATACAGACCATTCACTTTCAATTGGCTCAGTTTAAATTAAAAAAAACCGCCACCTCCGTCAGAGATGGCGGAAGTGTCGATGGTGTTTAGGCTTCTGTTTGTAAATCTTGCAAGCGATATACATCCATTGGCAACTGAATTCCTAAAGCCTGACAAACTGCATCTGCACCGTTTAATGTGGTGGTGTAATACACTTTGCCTTGCAAGGCTGAGCGACGAATCGAGAATGAGTCTTGCTGAGCTTGCTTGCCTTCTGTGGTATTGATAATGAGGTGTATCTCGCCATTTTTCAAGCGATCCACGATATGTGGACGACCTTCGGTGACTTTATTGACACGTTCACATTGCAATCCTGCCTCTTTTAATACATCAAATGTACCGCCAGTGGCAATCAATTTGAAGCCATGACCGATCAGTTGTTGAGCAACTCGAGCGACATGTGGCTTATCTGAGTCACGCACAGACAAGAAGGCATGTTTCACTTCACCTTCAGTTGGCTTACCTGGTAGACGATCATTCGAGCCAAGTACGGCTTTGTAGAAGGCTTCACCAAAGGTTTTACCCACACCCATGACTTCGCCAGTCGACTTCATCTCAGGTCCAAGTACAGGATCAACCCCTGGGAATTTGTTGAATGGGAACACTGCTTCTTTGACTGCAAAGCTCTTTGGAATAATTTCCTTAGTAAAGCCTTGCGATGCCAAAGATTGACCTGCCATACAACGTGCAGCCACTTTTGCCAAAGATTCACCGATACATTTCGATACGAATGGTACAGTACGAGATGCACGTGGGTTTACTTCGAGAATGTAAACATCATTACCTTTGACCGCAAACTGTACATTCATTAAGCCAACCACGCCAAGTTCTTTCGCCATCGCCACAGTTTGACGACGCATTTCGTCTTGGATTTCTTTAGACAAAGAATATGGTGGAATAGAACATGCTGAGTCACCAGAGTGAACACCCGCTTGCTCAATGTGTTGCATGATGCCGCCGATGACAACTTCTTTGCCATCTGATACGCAGTCTACATCGACTTCGGTCGCATCATCTAAGAAGCGATCGAGCAATACAGGTGCTTCATTCGATGCTTGAACGGCTTCACGGAGATAGCGTTTTAGCTCTTCTTCATTATAGACGATTTCCATCGCACGACCGCCCAGCACGTAAGATGGACGTACCACCAATGGGAAGCCAACTTTTGCAGCTTCGGCGATACCTTCTTCAGCAGATTTGACAATGCTATTGTTTGGTTGGCGTAGATTCAGTTTTTGAATCATTTGTTGGAAGCGCTCACGATCTTCTGCACGGTCGATTGCATCAGGTGATGTGCCGATAATCGGTGCACCAGCTTCTTCCAAAGCACGTGCCAATTTCAATGGCGTTTGACCGCCATATTGAACGATCACACCTTTTGGTTTTTCCGTGCGAATGATTTCTAACACGTCTTCCAAAGTCACTGGTTCGAAGTACAAACGATCCGATGTGTCATAATCCGTAGAAACGGTTTCAGGGTTACAGTTGACCATGATGGTTTCATAACCATCTTCACGCATCGCAAGCGCAGCGTGGACACAGCAATAGTCAAACTCAATCCCTTGACCGATACGGTTTGGCCCGCCACCGATGACCATGATCTTGTCTTTATCCGATGGATTGGCTTCGCATTCTTCATCATAAGTCGAATACATATACGCTGTATTTGAAGAAAACTCAGCCGCACAGGTATCAACACGTTTGTAGACTGGATAAACACCCAAGTTCCAACGTTCTTTGCGGAATTGCTTTTGCGAAATACCCATTAAGTTGGCGATGCGCAGATCAGATAAACCTTTGCGTTTGAACGAACGCACATTTTCTGCGGTTAAATCCCCAACACCCAGTGCTTTGACTTGTGCTTCGGTTTTAACGATGTCTTCGATTTGAATGAGGAACCAACGGTCGATTTTAGTCGCTTGGAAAACATCTTCTAAACTAAAGCCGTGACGGAAAGCATCCGCAACATACCAAATACGCTCAGGACCTGGAATTTTGAGTTCAACTAAAATCTTGTCTTTGATATTAGTCACTTCATCAGTGATTTTTGAATCAAAACCTGATACGCCAACTTCTAGACCGCGAAGCGCTTTTTGCACAGATTCTTGGAAGTTACGACCAATCGCCATGACTTCACCAACTGACTTCATTTGTGTAGTCAGTGTTGCATCTGCTTGCGGGAATTTTTCAAAGTTAAAGCGAGGAATCTTCGTCACAACATAGTCGATCGACGGCTCAAACGATGCAGGAGTTACGCCACCAGTGATGTCGTTTTTCAACTCATCAAGTGTATAACCAACGGCAAGTTTTGCAGCGACTTTAGCGATTGGGAATCCAGTTGCTTTTGAAGCAAGCGCAGATGAACGTGATACGCGAGGATTCATCTCGATCACGACCATACGACCCGTGTTCGGGCAGATACCAAACTGTACATTTGAACCGCCAGTTTCTACGCCGATTTCTCGAAGTACCGCAACTGAAGCATTACGCATCAATTGATATTCTTTATCCGTCAAAGTTTGCGCAGGAGCAACGGTGATTGAGTCACCAGTATGTACGCCCATCGGGTCAAAGTTTTCAATGGCGCAGACGATGATGCAGTTGTCGTTTTTATCACGAACCACTTCCATCTCATACTCTTTCCAACCAATCAATGACTCATCAATCAAAAGTTGTTTGGTTGGAGAAAGGTCAAAACCACGTTCACAAATTTCTAAAAATTCTTCTTTGTTATATGCAATACCACCACCCGAACCACCCATGGTAAATGATGGGCGAATAATCACAGGGAAACCAAAACGGCTTTGAATTTCGAGCGCCTCTTCCATGCTTTCCGCAATGGCTGCTTTGGGACATTCTAAACCGATTTTGCGCATCGCAATGTCAAACAGTTTACGGTCTTCGGCTTTCTCAATGGCATCTTTACTTGCGCCAATCAGTTCCACGCCATATTTTTCCAGTACACCGTGCTCATCAAGAGCGAGGGCACAGTTCAGCGCTGTTTGACCGCCCATGGTTGGAAGGACTGCATCTGGACGCTCTTTTTCAATGATTTGCGCAACGGTTTGCCAAGTGATTGGCTCGATATAAGTTGCATCTGCCATTGAAGGGTCAGTCATGATGGTCGCAGGATTTGAGTTGACCAAAATGACACGGTAGCCTTCTTCACGTAAGGCTTTACACGCTTGCGCACCTGAGTAGTCAAACTCACAGGCTTGACCGATGACAATAGGACCTGCACCAATAATTAAGATGCTTTTTATGTCTGTACGTTTAGGCATAGAAGTATTCCTTAATTACTGCTTTGCAGCTTCAATGAGTTCGATAAAATGATCAAATAATGGCGCACAGTCATGCGGGCCTGGGCTGGCTTCAGGGTGACCTTGGAAGCTAAATGCAGGCTTGTCGGTGCGATGAATACCTTGGTTTGTACCGTCAAATAGTGAGCGATGTGTCACTTTGAGCGTTGCAGGCAACGTGCTCTCATCCACAGCAAAACCGTGGTTTTGTGAGGTGATCATCACCGTACCATCTTCAAGATTTTGCACAGGGTGGTTTGCACCGTGATGACCATGATTCATTTTCATCGTGCTTGCACCAGAAGCCAAAGCCAAAATCTGATGACCCAAGCAAATACCAAATACAGGCAAATTGGTCGTTTCAACAATGGTTTTTACCGCATCAATCGCATAGTCACATGCTGCTGGATCGCCAGGACCATTGGATAAGAACACGCCATCTGGATTTAAAGCTAAAACTTTTTCCGCAGGAGTCTGCGCAGGCACAACTGTGAGCTTACAACCACGATCTGCAAGCATACGCAAGATATTGGTTTTTACACCGTAGTCATAGGCAACGACATGGAATTTCATTTCAGGCTTGGCAAAACCTTCGCCCAATGCCCAAGAACCTTCTGTCCACTCAAAACCTTCAGGAGCACAACATTCTTTAGCGAGGTCTAAACCATTTAATCCGCCAAAGGCACGAGCCTTTTCTAAGGCTTCAGCTTCGGTAATATTTTCCCCTGCAAGAATACAGCCGTTCTGTGCGCCTTTGTCACGCAAGATACGAGTGAGCTTACGAGTATCAATATCTGCAATCGCGACGACATTATGTTGTTGTAGGTAGTCGCTCAGTGATTGTTCTGCACGGAAGTTACTGTGAAGTAAAGGCAAGTCACGAATGATTAAACCATTCGCCCAGACTTTATGAATGCGTCCAGACTCAGTGTCTTCTGCATTACAGCCTGTATTCCCAATATGTGGATAGGTCAAAGTGACCATTTGCTGCGCATAACTTGGATCGGTGAGGATCTCTTGATAACCAGTCATGGCAGTGTTGAAAACGACTTCACCAGTCGTAGAACCAGATGCGCCGATCGACGTACCTTTGAAAATCGTCCCATCAGCGAGGGCTAAAATGGCGGGGATGCTCAAAGCAAAGCTCCTGAATTTTAAGCTGTAAAAAAGCGAGTAGACTTATCGAGAAGCAGGAAAATAATCGACTTTCCGCTTCGGTCTGCTCGCTTGTAACTTAAAAACGTATTGTACGCAAAACTTCTCTAAATGTCTAACGATTATTCAAAGCAAACAGTCAAATTTTGACGCTAACCATTTATCTAAAATTGTGCATAAATTTAAATTGTCTAACAATAATTTATAGGTAAATCTTATTTTGTGTATTTAATAGTCAATATCCAAACACCAACACTCCCTGAGGATTTTTAAAATGGCTAGACAAACAACTAAAGCAACAGTAAAAGCAGAGCAAATTGCAGAACAAGTGACTGCAAAAGCGGAACAAGTTGCAGCTGATGTGACGGATAAAGCTGAGCAAGTAAAAGCTGAAGCGATCGTTGCGAAAAAAGACTTTGCGCAAAGCGTACAAGATCAAATCGTAGAGCTTAAAACTGAGTTTTTAAAGCGTGTTGAAACTTTAAAAGCACAATTCCCAGTATCTCAAACTGAACTGCTTGAATTGAAAGAAACGTTGAAAGTTGAACTTTCTGCGCTTTTGGATGACTTCAACAAAGTGTCTAAAGACATCAAACAAGACTTCACGCAAATCTCTTCTAAGCATAAAGATCAATTGACTGAATCTTTCAAACGCTCAAAAGATACTGCGGTAGAAGCATTCAACAAAATCAACCTTTCTCAAGTGAAAGAAAAAGCTGAAGAAGTGAAAGCGAAAGTTTCTTAAGTCGCAGTGTTATAAGCTACGACTTTACAAACCAAAGCACTCTTAAAAATACAGATTTTTTAAGATGCAAAGCACTCATTTGATCGTGAGGAAAACGAAGCTTCGGCTTCGTTTTTTTATGGCTATAACTATTTCAATAAAAAGAATCATTGCTGATTAGAACTGATGTAACCAATCTCGTTTGTTGTGAAAATCAGCTTCTGGGCTACTATGTTGCATCGCGAAGTAATGTGTTTTTGTAGCCGACTCAATCACCGCAGAAATACCAATAAATAAGTCTTTCATGGCAATCTTGTGATGATGCAAAAATAGATTGATATCGATCGTCGCTGTTAAGCCAAAACCTGTACGCTTAAGTTCGACCAACTCAATTTTAGAGTTGATCGGTGGCGGAGTGGTTTCAGGATAACGATATTCTTCAAAATGATAACTTTGCCAAGCGCCTGATGACGCTAAGTTCACTTCAATGTAATGGTCTTGATCTTTGATGCCGATAAAAAGTTCAAAGCAAGTCTGTTCCCACAGATAATCTCGACGTGGGTGACCAGCGACTTTGTCCGCCCAAATGATTTGTTGCATTGGATCGTTCAACCAAAAACCTAGCTGAATAATGCCACTGGCAGGGGATTCAATCGCTGTAACGATACTGAGATCGCGTGTTGGTTGAAATGCACTGAGTTCAAAACTTGCCATAACTTTCTATCTATTCATTCGATCATCTGACGAATTATTTTGTCTAAATTAATCTTTGATCAAATGCGCATTACGCACAATATTCGACAGCTTCTGATTTTGCTGTGCGGCTTTTTTATAAAGCAAAACGATTTTACCAATTTGCTGGACGCTTTCGGCTTTGGTACGTTCGATTAACTCTTGAATTACCGCAGCTCGAACATCACGATCTTCGCCTGCGACTTTAACTTTAATCAATTCATGGTCATTGAGTGCACGTATAGTTTCCTCGACGACATTGTCCGTCAAGCCTGGACTACCAATCATCACTACAGGTTGTAGTGCGTGACCGATCTGACGTAGACGTTTGCGTTCTTGAATTTTTAAAGCTGCCATGATGCGAACCGATGATGAAAACGCATTATTTTAAACGCTTTTTGTGAAAAAATGCAGGGCTTTGACAATATATTTATTCAGATGAGTCACAGGCGAGTTTGAGTATACTTTGAATTTTGCGATCATTTTGATCGAGAAATTGATTGGGATTTCGTGACTGGATTTGCGCTGTTTTACTGCATCAAGTGATTTTTTCACGTAGAATGCAGGCTGTTTTCACTGAAATTTTGTATGACAAATGGCAACTAAAATTACCAATCAAAAATTATCTAAAAGTAGTCGCGCGTGGATGCGTGAGCATTTGGATGATCCTTTTGTCAAAAAAGCGCAAAAAGAAGGTTATCGTGCAAGAGCGGCGTATAAACTCTTGGAAATTCAAGAAAAATATAATTTAATCAGACCCGGTATGACGGTAGTTGACTTAGGAGCTGCACCAGGTAGTTGGTCGCAAATCGCAGGAAAATTGGTCGGTGATAAAGGCATTGTGATTGCCTCAGATATTTTAGAAATGGATGCTTTGCCTGATGTAACTTTCTTACAAGGTGATTTCCGTGAAGAAGAAGTTTTTGAAAAATTGTTAAATATTTTAAATGGACGACCGGTAGACCTTGTAATTTCGGATATGGCACCCAATACATCAGGTAATAAGTCTGTTGATCAGCCACGTCAAATTTATTTGTGTGAGTTGGCATTGGATTTTGCACAAAAGGTGCTTGGGAAAAAAGGACTGATGGTGGTCAAAGTCTTCCAAGGTACGGGCTTTGATGAGTTCCGTAAACAGATGGTTGATACCTTCGATGTGATTAAAACGGCCAAACCTGCTGCCTCACGAGCACGATCAAAAGAGGTTTTTTTGATTGGTCAAGGGCGTAATAAGTCGTTATAACGCTTAAGGTGTGGTTTGACTTTTTGTGAGCATCTGTACACTAAAGCTGTTAAGATGTGCTTTCGCTTTTTGGATGGTGAGTTGAGCTGTTTTGCAACGCACCAAATTTGATAAATATGGGAATAGAGCTTTGAGCGATTTCGTCAAAAATGCCGTATTGTGGCTGATTATTATCGGTGTGCTGGTACTGGTTTTTAGTAACTTCAGCGACCGAGGCAAAACAGATGTGTTGAGTTATTCTCAATTCATCGCTGCTGTGAATGATGGACAAGTGAAACAAGTCACTGTCGATGGTGAGCAAATCACAGGGACTAAAGCCAATGGTTCAGAGTTTGAAACCGTGCGTCCTGATGTGTTCGAGCCACAGTTTGTACCGAATTTGATTGAAAAAGGTGTTGAAGTCGAAGGTGTTGCACCACATCGTCAAGGCTTATTGATGCAATTATTGATTGCAAGTTTCCCTATTTTATTGATCATTCTATTGTTCATGTTCTTTATGCGGAATATGGGCGGTGGTGCAGGTGGTAAAAATGGTCCAATGAGCTTTGGTAAATCAAAAGCCAAAATGCTCTCAGAAGATCAAGTCAAAGTCACCTTCAAAGATGTTGCGGGTGTGGATGAAGCCAAGCAAGAAGTCGTTGAAATTGTCGATTTCTTAAAAGACCCTGCAAAGTTTAAGCGTCTTGGTGCATCGATTCCACGTGGTGTATTAATGGTCGGTCCTCCGGGTACGGGTAAAACATTGCTTGCCAAAGCGATCGCTGGTGAAGCCAAAGTACCATTCTTTAGTATTTCGGGTTCTGACTTTGTTGAAATGTTCGTGGGTGTGGGTGCATCACGTGTTCGTGATATGTTCGAGCAAGCCAAACGCCAAGCGCCATGTATTATTTTCATTGATGAGATCGATGCAGTCGGTCGTCATCGTGGGTCGGGTACAGGTGGCGGTCATGATGAGCGTGAGCAGACCTTGAACCAAATGTTGGTTGAGATGGACGGCTTTGAAGGTAATGAAGGCATTATCGTGATCGCTGCGACCAACCGTGTTGATGTACTCGATAAAGCATTATTGCGTCCGGGTCGTTTTGACCGTCAAGTGATGGTCGGCTTGCCTGATATCAAAGGTCGTGAGCAAATCCTGAATGTGCATCTGAAAAAATTGCCGTCAGTGACTGGTGTGGATGTGCCTGTGTTGGCACGTGGTACACCGGGTTTCTCTGGTGCACAATTGGCAAATTTGATTAACGAAGCGGCGTTATTTGCGGCACGTCGTAATAAAACCACGGTTGACATGCACGACTTTGAAGATGCCAAAGACAAAATCTTCATGGGTCCTGAACGTAAATCGATGGTCATTCGTGATGAAGAGCGTCGTGCCACGGCGTATCATGAAGCAGGTCATGCGATCGTTGCCGAGCTTTTACCTAAGACTGATCCTGTGCATAAAGTCACCATCATGCCTCGTGGTTGGGCGCTTGGTGTGACTTGGCAGTTGCCTGAGCAAGATGCAATTAGCAATTATAAAGACAAGATGTTGAACGAAATCTCGATTTTGTTCGGTGGTCGTATTGCTGAAGAGGTCTTTATTAATCAGCAATCTACTGGCGCATCGAATGATTTTGAACGTGCAACCAAGATGGCACGTGCCATGGTCACCAAATACGGTATGTCAGATCGTCTTGGTGTGATGGTTTACGAAGATGAAAATCAAAATGGCTTCTTCGGCAATATGGGCAATCGCACTATTTCTGAGGCAACGCAACAACAAGTTGATGCGGAAATTCGTCGAATCCTTGATGAACAATATACAGTTGCTCGTGAGATTTTGGAGAATAACCAATCGATAGCGCATGAGATGGTCAAAGCATTGATGCAATGGGAAACCATTGATCGTGAACAAATTGTTGACATTATGGCAGGTCGTGAACCACAACCACCAAAAGTTTATGTGCCTGAAAATCCGATTACCGTTGGTGACGAAACAGTGGGTGAAGAAGACGATCAGTCGTCAACACCACCACCATTACCGTCATTACCAAAAGCTTAAATTCTAAATATGAATAGAGCTTAAAAATCAGACCGCTTTCGAGCGGTCTTTTTTATGAATGTGAAATGTATCACCGCTGAGCAAAGGAAGGCGTATTTGGTGATATTTTCACAATACATCAATCAGAATGGTAAAATTTTTAAAAGAATAGAGGAGCCATTATGCAACTACACCCCTTGCCACAACGTATCTTGAACTGCATGAATAAAACTTTGGATTTATCTACACCGCAAATCATGGGTATTCTCAATGTTACGCCAGACTCCTTTAGTGATGGTGGGCAATTCCATCAAACATCCAAAGCCGTTGACCATGCTGTGGAAATGATGAAACAAGGGGCAACCATCATTGATATTGGTGGTGAGTCGACTCGCCCGCATGCCGATGTGGTGAGTGTGCAAGAAGAGCTTGATCGGGTGATCCCCGTAGTGGAGCAACTGGCGGATCATGATGTGGTGATCTCGATCGACACCAGTTCACCTGAAGTCATCCGAGAGGCGGTCAATAAGGGTGCGCATATTTGGAACGATGTCCGTGCGTTAAAACGTCCTCATGCCATGCAAACAGCGGCAGATTTAAACATTCCTGTGATCTTGATGCATATGCGTGGTGAGCCTAGTACCATGAATGATTTGGCAGTTTATCAAGATGTGACCACGGAAGTCATCTCAGAGCTAAAACAACGCATTGACGAAGCCTTAAGCATTGGCATAACGAAAGAAAGTCTGATTATTGATCCAGGTTTTGGTTTTGCCAAGACAGCCTCGCAAAATTTAAAACTCCTCAATGAATTTTGGAAAATACAAGAATTGGGTTATCCGATTCTTTCTGCGCTTTCACGCAAGCGCTTCATCGGCGAAGTGTTAGATGGTGCAGAAGCCACTGCACGTGATATTGCCAGTAGTACAGGGCATCTGCTATCGATACAACAAGGTGCATGCATGGTTCGTACTCACAATGTCAAAGCGATGTCGGATACGATCAAGATGTGGCAAGCGATGTGTTCGAATTAATACATATTTTTTAGTTTTTATACCGCCATTATGCCAACATGCGAATTTTGCAATTAACCCGAAACTTCAAATATCAAGGACAAAATAATTTTGGGGCTGTAGTAGATAAGATTAAATTTCAGTCCATTTCAACAAGACATTTAGCTGTTGTTTTGGACTACCATAGTTAAATCTAAACCTTGCGAAGCA
>LUOR01000057.1 GCA_001626925.1 Moraxellaceae bacterium REDSEA-S32_B1 | reverse complement strand
AAGTGGTAATTTTGGATAGTGGTTGGTTTTGCGTGTGATCTTGATTGCATCACCCAATGGCACAGCAGGGCTATATTCGATATATCCCTTTGTGATTGCATAGGCGAAAATCCCATTAAAGCGTTGCCGTGTTTTAGTTGCTACCTCTAAATATCCCTTGTCCTCAATCTTGTTGATTGGGTCTATGCCATTAGCCAGTTGATTGAGATATACAGCTCTTAAAGATCGAGCTTCTTTTAGGGTGAGCGCAGGATAATTACCTAAAGTCATTAATCCATCTTTGCCATTAGGTCGCTTGTACTTAAATCGCCACACCTTTGTACCGTTTTTACGCACGTATAAGATTAAGCCTTGACCATCATATAGGCTGTAATCTTTATCTTTAGGTTTTGCGCCATCGCATTGGGTGGCAGAAAGTGGCTTGATCTGTTTAGGCATAAGACATACAACCAATTATAAGGATACAAAAGTTCATCGCAGTGATATATCCTCATATATATCCTTATTTCTGTGCGTTGTATAGTGCTTTATGTTGGTGTACGTTGCTATGCAAAACCATACAACTAACTGTATTTTATTGAATAATTCTTATATGTTGCTTTGTGGTGTTATTTTAATGGTACGCCCAGCGGGACTCGAACCCACGTCGGTCGCTTAGGAGGCAACTGCTCTATCCAGTTAAGCTATAGGCGTGTGCCCATAACTTAACTGAAATTCTTGTTTTTGCAAACAATTATACGAATAGATGAAGAGCGATTAGACAGAAACTATCTATTTACTCAACTTGATCTGTTGACTTACGAACGAGCAACTGAAAGAAGCCCCACATCAAAACGATCCAAACAGGAATCATCAACACAGACTCCTTAAAGCCTTGTTGCCACATGATGTAGAGCACCACTGCGATAAACGCTAGAACAATATAATTACTCAGCGGTGAAAACAATGCAGGGAACGAGGTTTTAATCGACTTGGTTGCTTGCTTAAACTTCAAATGCGTCAAGCTAATCATCGCCCAGTTCAATACCAAAGCACCCACCACGATATAAATCAAATGGCTTAATGCTTTCTCAGGAACAAAGTAGTTCAGCAATACACAGCCGAAGATCAACACCGCAGACATCAACACCGCAGGAATCGGTACACCTTGCTTATTCAATTTTAAGAATACTTTTGGTGCATTCCCCTGCTGTGCTAAGCCGTACAACATACGACTATTGGCAAACATACCACTATTATACACTGACAAGGCTGCCGTCAAGATAATGAAATTCAGCAAGTTCGCTGCCCAGTTGATGCCCATTTGACTAAAGATCATCACAAATGGACTCTTATCCAAACCACCAAGATCAAGTTGATTCCAAGGTACTAAAGATAGTAATACGGTAAGCGCACCCACATAGAAAATCAGGATACGATAGACCACTTGGTTGATCGCTTTTGGAATTGTTTTTTGCGGATTCTCAGCCTCAGCAGCTGCCATCCCGATCAACTCAATCCCACCGAAAGCAAACATCAAGAATGCCATCATCATGAATAAGCCATCAAAGCCATTCGGGAAGAATCCGCCATGTGTCCACAGGTTGCTAAATGAAGCAGTCGAATCTGGGGTTGGGAAAAACAGCAAATATAAGCCAAATACAATCATCGCAATCACCGCAGTGACTTTGATAATCGCCAGCCAAAACTCTGATTCACCGTAGAACTTCACATTGGTCAGGTTGATCAAAGTAATCACAATGAAGAAAAATAGTACTGAAGACCACGCAGGAATATGAGGCCACCAATAATTAATATATTTGGCAACAGCGGTGAGCTCCGTCATCGCCACCAAAACATATAAAATCCAGTAATTCCATCCTGCAAGGAATCCGCCGAAACGTCCCCAATACTTGTTGGCAAAATAGCTAAATGAGCCTGCGACAGGTTCATGCACGATCATTTCGCCTAGATGACGCATGATCAAAAAGGCAATGAAACCACCAATCGCATAACCTAAAATAATCGAAGGTCCCGCCGACTGAATCACATCAGCCGAACCAAGGAACAATCCCGTTCCAATAGCGCCACCCATGGCAATCAATTGGATATGTCGGTTTTTCAAACCGCGCTGTAAATGAGAAGCGTGCTGATCCAAAATTTAAACTCTACAATTCGTGTTAACGCATTGTAATAGATCGTTTCAATTTGTCATAGCGCACACAAACACTTCGCCAGACAAAAACACCTGACTAAAATATCAACATATTGATTTTGAAATAAATTAATTCGGAATAAATATTTAAACTTTTAGGAATATATGATCAGAAAGGCAAAAATCACCATCAGGAAAAGTATAGCCATGTGCGGAATCATAGCGTGCGTGTAAAGCTATAGATTGAAAGGAATCAAAAAGAGGAACAACGATTTCTTATTATAAAATTTGGGTGGCAACCCTACTAGCAATACTTCGGCACATCATATTTCCACTACCGTTGCTACCTTCCGGTCCTGGCGGGGTTCGCAGAGTACAATTGCGAAGCCACCAGCAGGGCTACCATTGCCCGACCAAGTATATCGATTTTTAACTCCCATGCAAGCTGAAATACTCGGCAAAGCCAATTACTGCTTATTTTCCCCACAATGTCGGCTAAAAATAAACAAAATTGCTAACAATTTCGCCACGATGACATGGAGCAAATCTCGCTTGCTCGTTATACTCAAGCTTATATTTGAAAATCTGTCGTTTTGATAAGAGTAATTTATGAAAAAAATCACTTTACTTGCAAGTGCAATGTTTGCGCAGACTTTGAGCCATGCAGTACCGATTGAGCAACGCAATCTTTCCACCCCCACAGCGACTGTTGCTCCTGCACAGCAAAACAATCAACTGTGGGATTTGCGTCAAACAGTGGGACAATTGCAAAATCAAATTCGAGATTTGCGAGGTCAAATCGAAGAGCAAAATAATCAAATCGAACAGATGGAAAATGAGCTTAAAAATCGTTATACCGACTTAGATCAACGTCTTGAACTGCTCAATCAAAAAGTCGATGCCAACGAATCCAGCACATTGAGTGAGTTAGATGGAACACCAACTGACGATAGCACTGAAAATGCGCCACCTGAGGACAGCACCACACCAAGCAATCAGTCTAGCGATGAGCAAGCACCTCTAACAGATAAAGAAGCGTATAACTTGGCGTATGATGCCTACCAACAAGGTGGTGCAGCCAGTGCAATTCCGCGAATGGAGGATTTTATTCAGCAACATCCAACCAGTGCTTATGTGAGCAATGCCTATTATTGGCTTGGTGAGTTTAACCTATCGCTTACACCGCCAAATTTTAATCAAGCCAAAGATAACTTTGAAATCGTCGCAGGCAACTACCCTACCTCAAGCAAAGCGCCTGCATCTTTATTTCGTTTAAGTGAAATCGCCAAGAATGTCGATCAAGATATTCCTCGTGCTCGTGAATATTATTTAAAGTTGATTCAAAACTACGATGCCAGTGAAGAGGCTCGCCGAGCAAGAACTGAGATTGATTTATAAGATATTTTCTCAATATAAAAATAAAAAGACGATGAGATTTCATCGTCTTTTTCCGTTTATTCAGCGTGAATTATTCAAGTTATTTGCTCGCCTTTAACAACAAACCATAACTTTGATCATCATCTTGATGCGTCACTTTGATTGGTAAATAATCTAAGCTCGGTGCAAGCCAAAAGATGGTGTTTTTCGTGGCACGATCATGCTTCAAGCGAACCTTCACCGTATCATAAATTTTGCCATTTGCAGCTTTAACTTTCTCCGAACCTTCTTTGACAAACTTGCGTGCTTCGACTTCTTTATAGTCTGCAATCCAATAACTTGATTTTAAAGCACCTTTTTTCAAATCTTCACGGACTTGAAGCTCTGCATTAAGATCATCAAGCACACCGCTTTTCCACGTCAAAGTACGATTTTGGTCTTTACGTGAAGTGGTAATACTCTTTTGGCTTGGATTAAAATTCATATTGACCGTATCACTATGAATCAAAATCTTAGTGCGACGTTGGTATGAGTCTGACGTAATCAAACCATTTTGAAAACCGAACTTACTGGTTTCAGTGGCGCTACCAATCACGGGAATCTTTGAAGAAAATTGATACTGCCATTGATTGCCGATTTTGCTGAGTTTGCGAGTCGCATCGCCCATTTTCTTATTGCCGTAGGTAAATTGATAAGTCGCTTCAAATGGTGACAAAGCGTGGCTCAACGATGCCATACCAAACGTGCTCAAACTTAACGCACCAATGGCGACCAATTTTGTGATTGTGTTTTTATTCAATGTAAATGTCATGTGCTACCTCGAATCGTGGGAGATATCAATTTTCAGCAAATTCAACAAACCAACACTGACTTATCAAAAGAGAAGTAGAAAATCAGTAAGAACATTGAAAAGCCAAAATTAAATAACGCTATTACAAATGTATGGGCGTCAGGGACACAATACGATGCAATAAATGTTTCAAAATGTGATTAACTTTATATTTTGTACACATTTAATCACGAATTGGTGTGATTTGATCGTCAGCCAGTTCAAGTTCTTCCAATTCCCAATCTTCAAAGATTTTCGGCTCACGACCACGTTTGAGCACCGCATCAAGATTAACATTGGTTTTTAAAATCAATTTTGTTTCACGGAGTACGCCATGATTGACTTGGACTTTTTGCAAAGTGTTTGTGACTGGTTTTAGGCGACCAAGCCAGCGATTTAAGCTCAAAAACAGCAAACCATGTTTCATTTCGACGATATTATATTTTTGCAAAATCGGCCCAAGTGGGTCTTTATCCAAAACCTGTTGATAAAAATACAGCGCCGCACGCACTGCCATATTTTTAAATCTGCCTTTGATCCGGGCTTCGATGACTTGCGTTTTTGAGATTTGCTCAAAGACAAGATATTGCTGATCTTGATTAAAAATCATCTGAACCAGCTTTAAATCTACCGACAACGAGGCATAGATACCTGCCACATTAACGGTTGCGTAGAGACGCAACCAGTCATCATAGAGGTCTGCATGTAAGTCTTTGAGCAGTCCGACATTGTCCGTAACGTACTTTTGGAATGTCGCATTGAGTAGATTTTGTGACACGGTAAAGCTACGTTCTTCTTCGATAAAATCCTCAGTCTGCTGATACAGATTACGGGCGACTGTGGCAATTTTCGAGATGATACTGGACATAGATTGGTTCTACACTACTCAAATTGAAGCAAAGTATATTCTTTAATAATGCAAAATACATTGGCAATGCATAGGATTGTGCTTAAAATATGGCATATACTCAAGTCGCTACCGTCATTATGTCTCTTGATTTGCTAAAATTTGCATCATCTCGACGTAGTCGTTAGTTATTTTTATTAAAAAAATGCAAGTGAATTAAATTGTCTTTCACAAAAAGGATTCAGGGGTGAGTCAGACCAAACAGGATTATTTCCAATTTATTCAGACCCATACTCAACAAAGAGAATGGTGGAAAGATCCACTGTTTATTACTGCGTTGATCATTGCGATTGGCGCACATCTCGCATTTATCAGCATTCAGTTTGTGTCAGGCAAGGCCGCACCGATGGCGACCAAAGATGTCACCATTGCAGTCCACTTAAATAAAGATAAAGTCAAAGGCAGTGATTTTGTTGCGCAACATGATCAAGCAGGCGATGGTGAGCTCAAACAGCTTCATGCGCAAACCAGTCCAATCCCCAATGCAACGCCTGCGGCATCTGAGGGCAAAGAACAACAAGAGATGCTTCAACAGCTTTCACAAAAGCAACAGCTCGACTTCCAAGAACGGATGCTGATGACCACGCTCAGTTGGCAAAAACAAAGCCAAGAAGATGAGCGAAAAAAGAAAGTCGATGAGCTGCAAAGTCAGCAAGAATCACGTGCAGCGATGATCGCCAGTATCGAAGCACAATACGCACAGCGTCATCAGATGTATGCCAAAAAACAAAAAGTCAAAACCATTACAGGGATTCAAGCCAAAGCCGATGCTTCTGCGGAGTATCTTGATCGCTTCCGCCAAAAAGTCGAAATGTTTGGTAATCGCTACTACCCTCAAGCTGCCAAACAACAAAAGCTATCAGGTGAAGTGCGTTTAATGGTGATTTTAAATTCGCAAGGCGGTATTCGTGCAATTCGCCTTTTACAAAGTTCAGGCAGTTCAGTGCTTGATGAAGCCGCAAAAGCCTCTGTACGTCGTGCCATGCCGTTTGGTCGTTTCGACGCAAAAATGAAAGAGATTAGCGAGCTACGTATTGTCCGTACTTGGCGATTTGATGCGCAAGATTCAGTCTTTGATGTAGAGTGATTTTGGTTTAATACTGTAAATTCAAAATTCTATTGCTTTAAACTGACTAAATATTTCCCAAACTGGACAGCAGTTTCCAAATCGCCCTCTGGTGGCGTCACTTCAACACTGGCATTATCGGATTGTGTCATTAAGCCTAAAAAGCACGACATGCGGTTAATATCACTTGGGCTACGTCCTGTCGGCATAAATGGCAAGCCTGCCCACAACATACCGTGTTGCATGGCAAACAGATTGATTTGCTGAATCACCGCAAGCTTGTCACCACTTAAACCACCACCATTGGTAAATCCTGCGGCAATCTTGCCTTGCCAAGTCCGTGCGAGCCAACGCTTGGATGAGGCCTCCATAAAAAGTTTTAGTTCTGCAGTCAGACTACCCATATAGGTCGGACAACCCATGATAATAATGTCTGAAACATCGAGTGCTTCCCATTGCACTGCGCTAACAGGCATTGCGATGACCTCGGCACCTGCAAGCTTTGCGCCTTCTGCAATATGTTGTGCGACTTTTTCGGTATGTCCATAGGCACTATGGTAGACGATACACATCTTGACTGATGCGCCAAGCGCTGCTGATTCGATCACAGACATGAAAAATAAATAAATTTAAATGGTTGCATCTAGTTTAACATCTTTTGCTCGAATAAATATAAAAGTCGCCATGCGCCCTGTCGTGCTATTTCGACGATATGAATAAAATTTATCCGCTTCTGCAAAAGTGCAATGTTCACCACCTGACACATTTTCCACACCAAGCGCAGTAAGTTTTTTTCGGGCAATACTGTATAAGTCTGCTAAAAATTTTCCATTATTCTGCATTAAAAAATCGTTTTCAAAATTAGCATTTTCTTGCACAAAAGTCGCTTTCACTTCTGCACCGACTTCAAAATGCTGTTGGCTAATCGTCGCACCCATCCATGCAAAAGTCGGTTGCGACTTCATTTGCTTGACAGTCGCTTCGATAATGCCATTGGCAAGCCCTCGCCAACCTGCATGCAGACATGCCACTTCTGTCCCGTCTAGATTACTCAATACGATAGGCAAACAATCCGCCGTCATCATCATCAAAGCAACACCTTGCTCGGATGTCACCAAACCATCACCTTCTAAAAGCCGTGTATTTACCGTCGAATCTATACGGTGAGCGATCGTACTATGCGTCTGACTGAGCCAGTGTAATTGTGTCGCACCATAAGACTGTAATGCTTTTAACAAATGAAAACGGTTGCGTTGCACTTGCCTTGCATCATCACCAACATGTAATGCCAAGTTTTGTTGTAAATAGATTGGATGCGAATAAGGTTGAGCATTGTCAGTTAAAGGATCAATGACCGAAACCGTCTGCCCTGCATAGACATTGCTTGGCAGACCTGTCGCTGTGAGCCATGAATTTGAATCAGTCATTGTGTCCTCAAACTCAGCCATTTTTCAATTGACCTTCATCTTCAAGCAAACTGACCAATTGCTCAAAATCACTTGGCCATTCCGCCTCAAATTCCATTTCTTCACCTGTGCGTGGATGAATCAATCCAAGCGCACGTGCATGTAAAGCCTGACGTTTAAAGTGTTGTAGATAATTGGCGAGTTCTTGAGAAACACCTTTTGGCAATTTCAACCGTGAATAGGTCGGATCACCGACCAATGGATGACCGATATGGCTGAAATGCACACGAATCTGATGGGTACGCCCTGTTTCAAGCTGTGCTTGGATCAAACTAAAATGCGTATAACGATCAAGCACATTGTAATGTGTCACTGCGTCTTTTCCGCCATTCACTACTGCCATCTTGGTACGGTCAACAGGATGACGTTTGATCGGCGCATCAACTGTACCACCTGCAATGATATGACCATAGCAAACTAAATCATAGACACGATAGACCGATTTTTTTGAGAGTTGTCGAGTTAAGTGATGCTGAGCTTCTAAGGTTTTGGCGATGACCAATAGACCACTGGTGTCTTTATCGATACGATGCACCAAACCTGCACGAGCCAATTCCCGAGATTTTGGATAATGATAAAGCAAGGCATTGACCAAAGTCCCAGTATGATTGCCGGCACCGGGGTGTACCACCATGCCTACAGGTTTATTAATCACGAGAATATCGTCATCTTCATAGACGATTTGCAATGGAATATCTTCTGGTTGGCTACTCAGCTGTGGTGCAAGCTCGACATCAAGCGTTAATTCTTCCGTGCCATCACTTCTTGCTTTGCCTTTGACCTGTTGTCCATTGACCAGTAATGCGCCTTCAGCAATCCAAGCTTTTAATTTTTCACGTGAGAAATCATCCCAAACTTGCGCAGCGATCTGATCGAAGCGTTGTCCAAGAAAACAATCATCCAATTGACATTGACGACGAATATGCGTAGCTTGCCTATCCATTGCCTGCTGTTCTGTATCTGACATTTGATCGTGGTCTTGATCATGATTTTGATCGTGATCTGGATTCAGGTTTTGATTGGTGCTTTGATCGAATGTCTCTTGAACATCATCGTCGAAATCATCAGGATGTTGTGCCGAAGAATTTTGTGCAGATTGCGTTGAAGTCATTTGCTCACATTTCAATAAAAATGGTTTAATACGCCTATTGTAGCTGATTGCCCAGTGTTGAGGAGTTTTTATGTCGCTGTCGCGTTTGAATGTTTTGCTTGTGTCCCTATCGATGGGTGTTTCAGTGGCTTTGGTCGGCTGTAACAGCAACCCAAATAAAGTTACCGATACAGGTCCGAAATCCAGCGAACAAGCTTACTACGAAAAAGCTCAAAAAGCCCTAGAACGTGGTCAATATACCGAAGCAAGCGAACAACTCCAAGCTTTAGACACTTATTTCCCGACTGGACGCTACACACAACAAGCTCAGCTTGATTTAATGTATACACGCTTTAAGCAATCAGACTATCCAGCCGCAATCGCATTAGCAGAACGCTTTATTCGCCTCAATCCACAGCATCCTCAAGTGGATTATGCCTATTATGTACGTGGCGTATCGAACATGGAGCAAAACTACGATGGGCTGCTTCGCTACACCTCACTCAAACAAGCGCACCGTGACACCAGCTATTTAAAAGTGGCTTATCAAAATTTTTCTGATTTTATTCGCCGTTTCCCAAGTAGCAAATATGCGGTAGATGCAGCGCAGCGTATGCAGTTTATCGGTGAAGAGCTTGCCGAAAGCGAAATGAATGTTGCCCGTTACAACATTGAGCGTAAAGCTTGGGTTGCTGCGATTCAGCGTAGCCGTTGGGTACTCGAATATTATCCACAAGTCCCTCAAACTCCCGAAGCCATTGCAACGATTGCTTATGGCTATGATCAACTTGGTGATACGGCAACTGCAAATCAATATAAAGAATTGCTCCAAGCGAACTACCCTGGTTTATTAAAAAATAATGGCGAAGTGAACTTACGTGCTGCACGTAATGAAGCCAGTATCGTCAATAAATTGACGCTAGGTATTGTGGGACGTTCTGCAAAAAACACCTACGCTACTGAATCAAACATGAGCCAGCCATCAAATACAAATACTGAATCATCTGACGATAATAATCAGCGTAGTTTAATGAACCGTTTAAGCTTTGGTTTACTCGGTAAAGATGATCAGGCGACAACTGAAAACGCTGAAATTGAAAGCGCTGAAACACAAAGCAGTGAAATTGAACCTCCTGAAGTTGAATCAACCGTAGAAAATTCATCCAACGTTGCTGACGCAGAAGCAACTGCTGAATAATTTCAACACATAATTTAAATCAAAAATCCCTGAACAACATGTTTGGGGATTTTTTAATACAATAATCTCTGAACGATCTCTCTTGCATTTCAACATTGAGCTCGCCACAATTGACTCAGCAAATTTTAATTTTTTACAAACCTCAAAGTAAACACTATGGCAATTCCACAGCATACGATTGATCAAATCCTCGATCGCACGGATATTGTCGAGTTGATTAACCAACGGGTCAAACTCAAAAAAACAGGACGCACCTATTCAGGCTGTTGTCCTTTTCATCAAGAAAAAACACCGTCGTTCCACGTCTACCGTGACAAAGCCTATTATCACTGCTTTGGTTGCCAAGCCAATGGTAATGCCATCAAGTTTTTGATGGAAATAGATAATCGCCCTTTCATTGATGTGATGAAAGACTTGGCACAACATGCAGGCATCGAATTACCTAAAGATAACTTTGCTGCAAAATCGGCGACGTATAAACGCCAACCGCAACAAGTCAAGCCTGCTCCAAGCTCTAGCGATAAAAACAACAACAAAACAGATGAGCACACTCCACCAAATGATCACCCTGAGAATCAGGCATTTGAAGCGCAGAATTATGTAGAGCAAAGTCATGTAGATCAGAGTTATGATCAATATCAACCTGACGCATTTTTTTATCCTGACGATGCACACTTCGATTTTCATCCACAAGAGTTACAAGAACAAGGGCTTCATGAACAGCCTCAAGAAGCCAGTCTGTATGATTTGCTCGAAGCAGTCGCAAGCTATTATCAACAACAGCTGAAACAAGCACCACACGCCCAAAATTATTTTCAAAATCGAGGGCTCAGCCAAGACACCATAGACAATTGGCGTTTAGGCTATGCGCCGACAGACTGGCAACATTTAGAACAAGCCTTTCCGCAAGACATTGAAGGCTTAAAACTGGTTGGCTTAATCCGTGAAAGCGATCAAGGTCGTCAATTCAACTTGCTACGTGATCGGGTAATTTTCCCCATTCGAGATGCCAAAGGGCGTGTGGTCGGTTTCGGTGGTCGTGCCTTAAACGACGAAATAAAACCGAAATATATCAACTCACCTGACTCCGAAGTTTTCCATAAAAATCAATTGCTGTATGGCTTATATGAAGGACGCAAAGCCAAAGCCGAACAGTGGCTGATGGTCGAAGGCTATATGGACGTGATTGCTTTACATCAATCAGGCATTCATGGTGCAGTTGCGACTTTAGGTACAGCAAGTAATGCAGAGCATTTAAATATTTTATTTCGGCAAAATAACAGCTTAACACTGGCCTTCGATGGGGATAGCGCAGGTCAAAAAGCCGCATGGCGTACTTTAGAAATCGCCCTCCCTTTGCTTGAAGATGGTCGTCAGTTGCACTTCTTTATCCTGCCCGATCAACATGACCCTGACTCGTTGATTCAAAGTATTGGACAAGAAGCTTTTTTAGAAAAACTCGGGCAATCGCCATTATTATCCGACTTTCTCTATGCACAGCTGACTCAACGCTTTGATATCACCTCACCCGAAGGCAAAGGGCAAGTGATGGGCGAGTTACGCCAACTTAGCCAACAATTGCCCAATGGTTCGTATAAATACCTACTCTCTCAATCATTTAAAGATCGGCTTGGTTTTGGTCGTCGCAACGCCGAAGCCAATAGTAATGATTTAAATCTAAGCTTTGGCGGTATTGACCATAGTCAGCTTTTGATGGTGTTGTTATTACATTTTCCAAAGTTGTATAAAGCATTTGAAACCTTGCGAGCTTTACTCCCTGAGCAATCTTTGATTAAACATTTTTTAGATACTTTGGATCGTATTGAAGAACAATTGCCACAAGATGTCGAAGCGTGTCGAGTCTTCGTGCTTGGCGCATGTAGCCATCTTCACCCACAGCTTTTACCACTACTCAATAAAATCCAACTTTCACAGCTTGGCATGGATCATCCTGAAGATATTAATAAGCACGCTGAAGATTTATATCATCGCTTACAAGTTGAGTTTTTACGCAAAAAATTAAAACAGCCTGCATCCATCAAAGAAATGCACAATCTTAAACAACAACTCAATGATGCGTATAAACAACTGAGTCGTTCTGAAATTCGAGTGGACTATTAAAAGTAACTTCCTCTCTCCATACAGTTCTCAAGCTCAATCCCACCCAACCTCTCTTTAAAAAAGGGAGGAGCTTCTGCGAAGAAGAGAAACTAAGCATTTAAAATCATTACCTATTTTTTATTTAAATCTTTCAGCGTTCGAGCATGTTGCTCAATATCTAAGACGGTTTGATTGAGCCATTCAAAATGCGTTGGATCTTCTGATTTTGCTGCTTCTCGGAAAAGTTTTGAGGGGATATGCAGCATTTTTTGGGTCAGTCGATATGACATTGCTTCCAATAATACTTCAGGTTCAGCACCTTGTTTGAGCTGTTCTAAAGCGAACTCAAGCTCTGTCTGACGTTGTTGTTCTGCGACTTCACGATAATGGTGAATTTCACGCCCTGCTTGATGAATCTTTTCATTGATGACGAACTGCGAAGCCAGTTGCGATACCATTACTTCAGCATCTAAAGCGGCTTGACGACGCTGCACCATATTTTCATCTATGACCGATTGCAAGTCATCAACACCATACAGATAAATACCATCGAGCTTATTAACTTTATCATCTATATCTCGTGGTACAGCCAAATCAACCAGCAGCATCGGCTGATATTTACGCTGTTTTAAGGCTTTTTTGACATCATCATAATGAATCACTTGATGTAAACTGCCTGTGCAACTTGATACCACATCCGTACGGTGCAACTGCGTTGCCAATTGATCGAAATCAACCACTTCAACAGCGACACGTGCACCGAGCTCTTGTGCAAGATTTTCTGCACGTTGTCGAGTGCGATTGCAAATAATGATTTTTGCCACACCCATTTCCGCCAAATGCTTTGCGACTAAGCTATTCATCTCGCCTGCGGCAACGATCATGACAGTGAGTTCAGACACGTGGCTAAACACTTGCGACGCAAGTTGTGCCACCGCATAGCCCATCGAAATGGCATGTTCACCCACAGCAGTTTCAGTGCGCACACGCTTCGCAGCGTAAAATGCAAACTCGAATAAGCGGTTGAGATTAGTAGATACTACGCCATTGTCTTTGGCGAGTTGAAGCGCAGATTTGACCTGACCTAAGATTTGCGGTTCGCCAAGCATCAGAGAATCTAGTCCGCCTGCGACCCGCATCAGATGCGTCATGGCTTGCACATCTTCATAACGATATACATGTTGTAACAGCGTCTTGACTTCAAAACCATTAGACTGCGCTAACCAATTCAGCACTTGGTCGGGCTGTTCAGACATCGCATAGACTTCTGTGCGGTTACAGGTCGATACCACGACCAGATCATTGAGATTGGGTTGATTTTGGTTCTGAGCAAAGAGCGCACGCAAGCGTTCAGCATTAAATGCGATCTTTTCTCGCATCTGCACGGAAGCTGTATGGTGATTGACGCCGATCGCAACAAAATTCATAGCACTTCTTCAATCAGCAAAGTTGTGATAAAAAGATAGACATAAATGAAATAAACCATGACCCAAAATGTGGACTTCATGCCAGATAATCTAGCGCAAAATGACTCGTTGCAAAAACGCAAAGCGCAAGAAAAGCCTGTACAAAACAGGTGGCTACGCTTGGCAAAAAAGCATTCTATCACATTCCTGATTTTAGGAAGTATAGCCTATGCGTCATATTCTTGGGCTGATAATAAATCAATTAAAACTATTGCAAAAACAAATCAAGAATCTAATCCGCAACAGCTCGTCAACGATCAGTCAAATTCAGATCAACAGATTGAGCAAGAAGAACAACTTGCTGAGCAAATGAAAGCCCGTTGGCAAGCGAATAGTATTGTAGGCAGTGGAAATTTAAATAAAAATAATGCAAATGAAGACAACATTTTTCTGCCTGTCTTTGTTGCGGAATTTGCGCTCAGCCAAGATCAAATTGAAGAGTCTTTGACCACTTATCTGGCTTTGGTCGATGAATATAATCAACCGATGATCAATGAGCGTGCTTTAGATTTGGCACTCAAAGCCAACGATATTCCAAGAGCACTGTATATCGCCAAAGTGTGGGTAGACCGCTATCCTGAAGATACCCCTGCGCTGTTTTATTTGGCGCATTTATCTTTACGTGCGAAGCAATATGAACTTTCGGCAAAGACCCTTGATCGTATCTTACAGCTCGACCCGAATGCCAATATCGAAGGTATATTGGCAGGGATTTACCCTGAATCCGCCGAAGCACGTCAAGAAATGTTGAATGCGTTAAATTCGGTGGATAAAAAGCAAAATCCATCCTTATTGGTCATGATCGCAGGTTTAGAAGCTGAAAATCTGCAATACGAATCTGCACTCCACAAAGTCAATCTCGCATTGAAACAACGTCCTCGTGTACCAAGTTTTATTATTCTCAAAGCGAAATTGTATCTTGCCTCAAATCAAGAATCCCGTGCCATGCGTTGGCTATCATGGAAAAGCTTTTTTCAGGACACTCCTGATGTTGATCTTTATCAGGTTCAACATTTATTGAAGAAGAATCAAACAGATAAAGCACTTCGCAAACTGCGTCGCATGGTGCGTAAATATCCTGACCATGAACAATTACTGTTTCTTGCAGGGATTACCAGTATTGATGCTAAGCAATATCAGAATGCAGGCAATTATCTAAAACGGCTACAAAACTCTGCGCAGTATCAAGACCAAGCCAATTATTATTTGGCAGTCAGTGCAGAGCGTAATCAGGAGGTTGAACAAGCGATCAAACTGTATAAAGCAGTCGATGGCAATCTCTACCCTGTCGCACGAAAAAATTTGACCAGCTTGTATTTAAAGTACAATCGTTCCACCGAAGCGATCCAACTACTCACTCAAGAGCGTGTCAGCCACCCAAGCCAATCCAGTTTTCTTTATCAGTTGCAAGCACAGATTTTGCAAAGTGTAGGAAATTCTTCACAAGCTTTGATGCTTCTTGATGAAGCCTTGCAACAAGACCCAAATGATGCCGAGTTGATTTATAGTCAGGTACTCTTGCTCGACCCATTTAAAGATCGTGATCGCTTGGATTTTGCCTTAAATAAACTGTTAGAAATTGAGCCGAATAGCCCAACTTTTCTAAACGCTTATGCTTACACTTTGGCACAGCAAAACCGCAAACTTGATCTTGCACGTCGTTATGCAGAACAAGCTTTAGTCTATGCACCACAACAAGCCTCCATATTAGATACACTTGGTTACGTGGCGTACTTGCAAAGCGATTATGATGTTGCTGTACAGGCATTGGCACAAGCATATCAACTTGCACCTAGCTTAGGCATTGGTATGCGTTATGCCAAAGCTTTGTATATTCGAGGTGATGTTGATCGCTTTAATCAAGTCTATCGTGAGCTCAAAACAGCACACCCTGATGCGACTGAGCTAGATCAACTGCTTGAATTTAATGCGCCAAACATTTCACCAGATTTGTCTAAATCTTTTACGACACATTCACATCATTCTTAAAAAGAGTATTTCCATTGATCAATTTACGTATTTCTAGCCTGCTTTTGTGTTTAAGTTTAACTGGTCTAGTTGGCTGTCAAACGATTAAAACTGCGCCATCTATCCCTACCAATAGTAATGTGCCAAGTGCAGAACAATTTAAAATCACAGGAAAAATCGGTGTCCGCACGCCAAAACAAAATGGTTCAGCTTTCTACGGTTGGACGCAAGTTGGCGATCAATTCGCCATTGACCTCACTGGTGCGCTTGGTATTGGGCAAACCTCGATTCGTGGTCAAGCAGGCGATGTCACACTCACCAGTAGCAAAACTGGAACGATCAAAGCCGAAACACCTGAAGAGTTACTCTTTAAAGCCACAGGTTGGCACGCGCCGATTACGCATCTCATCTCTTGGGTGAGTGGTCAAGCCGTGACTTCATCAGCAAAAGTAGAAAAAGACGCACAAGGGCGTAATCAATCTATTCAAGAAGGTGGTTGGTCGGCGACTTTGCATTATGAAAATGAATCTGCAAAATATCCAAACAAGCTCAATTTGATTGACGATGCACAAGAAAACCGTGTGACCTTAACCATTCAAAGTCGTGAATAAGTTGAATGTGAGCACACAGCACGTGAACAATCCGAATACGACAATTTGCGTTCCCTCACCTGCCAAGTTGAATCTGTTTTTACACATCACTGGACAGCGTGACAATGGCTATCATGAGTTGCAAACCATATTTCAGCTCATTGATTTACATGATGATATTTATTTTCAAGTCAATCAAAGTGATACGATTACACTCAGTGATGCCAATGCCGTCGATGTCACGATAGAAAAAAACCTGATCTACCGTGCAGCGACTGCGATTAAACCCTTTGCACAGCTTGCACATGCAGGTTGTGATATTCGATTAGATAAACACATACCAATGGGCGCAGGTCTGGGCGGTGGTTCATCCAACGCAGCGACGACATTATTAATTTTAAATGAATTGTGGCAATGTCATCTCTCACAACAACAGCTCATTGAAATTGGTACGATGCTAGGTGCAGACGTGCCAATTTTTATCGTGGGAAAAAATGCTTGGGCAGAAGGCATCGGTGAAATCATCACACCGATTCACGACTTACCAAGTCAGCAATTTGTCATTATAAAACCTGACTGTTTTATCAGCACTCAAGCATTATTTTCTCAAAAATCATTGACAAGAAATACAAAGCCCTCTAAATTTGCCGCCTATCAACAGAATCCAAGTCTGTTCGGGAACAATTTTGAGCCACTCGCTCGGGAGCTGTACCCACCAGTCAATGAAGCTTTTCAGTATTTAAATCAATACGGTCAAGCCAAACTTACTGGTACAGGAGCTTGTGTATTTCTTGAGTTTACGCATGATGTACAAACCATTGGTGTTGATGTACAAGCGATTGCTGATAATGCGCCTTTTCAGGCTTATCTTGCAAAAACCTTAAATACATCGCCAGTATTTGACTACATTCGTGCTGATTCAAGTGATTCTAGATCATTGATTTAAGCAGTATTGATTTTCTAATCAATCACTTTAAATCAGAAAAGTTAGGGGCGTCGCCAAGTGGTAAGGCAGCGGGTTTTGATCTCGCCATCCGTTGGTTCGAATCCAGCCGCCCCTGCCATTATTTTATACTTCTTATTTAGCCAAACACATTAAGGGTCCCACATGCCCAATCTTGTCGTTTTTAGTGGAAATGCGCATCCACAATTCGCCCATAAAGTTGTTAGCCATCTTCATATCCCTTTGGGTTCAGCTCAAGTTGCCACTTTTTCTGACGGTGAAATTTCTATTGAAATCACTGAAAATGTTCGTGGTAAAGATGTCTTTATCGTGCAACCAACTTGTGCACCAACCAATGACAACTTAATGGAAATCTTGGTCATGGCAGATGCGTTGCGCCGCTCTAGTGCGGGTCGTATTACTGCGGTGATTCCTTACTTTGGCTATGCACGTCAAGACCGTCGTCCACGTTCTGCACGTGTACCGATTACCGCAAAAGTGGTTGCAGACATGCTCACTACAGTTGGTATTGACCGTGTGGTAATGATTGATTTGCATGCCGATCAGATTCAAGGTTTCTTCGATATCCCTGTAGATAACATCTACGGCACACCAGTGCTTTTGGCTGATTTACGTCAACAGCAATATCACAACCTTGTTGTGGTTTCTCCTGACGTGGGTGGTGTAGTCCGTGCACGTGCAGTTGCTAAGCAAATGGGTGACATTGACCTTGCAATCATTGACAAACGTCGTCAAAAAGCCAATGAATCTCAAGTAATGCACTTGATCGGTGATGTCAAAGACCGTGATTGTGTGATCGTCGATGATATGGTGGATACTGCTGGGACATTGTGTAAAGCTGCTGAGGCTTTAAAACAGTTTGGTGCACGCCGTGTGGTTGCCTATGCAACGCACCCTGTTTTATCAGGCAAAGCCATTGAAAATTTAAAGAACTCTGTGATTGATGAATTAGTTGTTACGGACACCATTCCGCTCTCTCCTGAAGTTCAAGATTTACCGAATATTCGTCAAGTATCTGTGTCTTCAATGGTGGCTGAAACCATCCGACGCATCAATAATGAAGAATCTATTAGCGCAATGTTCGATAGTTATATATAATATTGCGCTTTCGAGCCCAATGAATCTCGATTCATTGGGTTTTTTATCGTTGAATTGGTCGCAAATTCAACATGTCATTCACTTTTTGAGGATATCTCAATGAGCAATTTTGTATTAAATGCAAACGCACGTGATACTGCACATGAAGGGAAAGGTGCGAGCCGCCGCCTTCGTCGTGAAGAAAAAGTTCCTGCAATCATCTACGGTGCTGGCAAAGAGCCTGCTTCAATCACTTTGGCACTTCGTGAAGTGGTTAAAGCAATTGAAAGCGAAGCATTCTTCTCGTCAATCATCACCATTAAAGTTGATGGTAAAGATGAGCAAGTGGTTATCAAAGCGATGCAACGTCATCCTTCGAAAAACACACCGATGCATGCAGACTTCCTACGTGTGAAAGCGGGTGAAGCGTTGACTGTAAACGTTCCATTACACTTCGAAAACCAAGAAACTGCTGTAGGCGTGAAAGCTGGTGGTATGTTAATGGTGAACTTAAACGAAGTTGAAGTAAGAACTTTACCACGTAACCTTCCAGAGTCGATCTCTATTGACGTTCAAGATTTGGCAATTGGTGATGTTGTTCACTTGTCAGACATCAAGCTTCCAGAAGGCGTAACAATTGTTGCACTTGAGCATGGTGAAGAACACGACCAAGCCGTTGCATCAGTTACTGAAGTTCGTAAGGCTGCTGAAGATGTTGAAGCTGAAGCTACTGAAGCAGAAGTTGCTGAAGAACAATCTGAAGCAGATGACGCTGAAGAGAAAAAAGACGAGTAATCGCCTGATGAGTGATCGTGACAGTTCGCTATCGCTCATTGTCGGTTTGGGCAATCCGGGTTCGGAATATGCCCAAACCCGACACAATGCTGGCTTTTGGTATGTTGAACGTCTTGCAGACAGATACAACATCCCACTGAAAAATGACAGCAAATACCACGCTATCTCTGGACGTGGTACAATCGAAGGACACGACGTTCGTTTACTCCTTCCACTCACCTATATGAATCGATCTGGTCAAAGTGTCGTTCCCTTTGCCAAATTTTATCAAATTCTCCCACAACAGATTCTCATTGCGCACGACGAACTCGATATGAGTCCTGGTGTGATTCGCCTAAAAAACGGTGGCGGTCATGGTGGTCATAACGGTTTAAAAGATATCGTCCCGCACATTGGTGCAGATTTCTTACGATTGCGTATTGGTATCGGACACCCAGGCAGTAAAGAGCGTGTTTCTGGGCATGTGCTAAGTAAAGCACCGAGTTCTGAGCAACAGCTGATGGATCAAGCAATTGATCATGCTTTGGCACAATCCAAATCACTGATTCAAGGACAAGTTCAGCAAGCCATGAATGCGATTAATGCGTTTAAAATTGTTTAAAAATTAATCAAAATTTAAAATCAGCTTGTGTTATCCTTGTAAACCTTGCAAAATGCACCACTTAATGGTTATGAGCTCATGATTGTTCTGATCATGACATCTTGTTGAGGAGCACTCCCATGCAATCCCGCTTATTAAAATGCAAAATCCACCGTGCAATCGTCACTCAAGCCGAGCTGCATTACGAGGGATCCTGTGCAATTGATGGCGCATTGATGGATTTGGCTGGCATTCGTGAATATGAAGAAATTCATGTATGGAATGTTACTAATGGCAAACGCTTTGCTACTTATGCAATCCGCGGCGAAGACAACTCTGGTATTATTTCAGTCAATGGTGGTGCCGCACATCAGGCTGATGTCGGCGATATTATTATCATCGCAACTTTTGGCAATTTCGACGAAGCTGAAGCAAATCGTCACAAACCACGCCTAGTCTATGCAAATCCAGACAATACTGTCAGCCATACTGCCAACTGTATTCCTGTACAAGTCGCATAACACATTTTTAAAAATCCTGAATTGAAAGCATCGTAAGTCTAAACACCAAAGCCCAAGCTGTTTATTTCGTGTGGTTTATCTCGATGCAATAAAAAAACCTTGAATCTGTATGATTCAAGGTTTTTGCATTTTGAGGTATGTACTTATTAATCGAGTACTTTCCAAAAGATTTAAAGAATTTTATTTAGCATTTTGCGGAAGATTCAATGCATCCCGAATAATGAAAAATAAATCCGTCTGATCAAGCAACCCTGTCACATTCGCCGCTCTCGGACCGAATGCAGCGATGCGTACTTGTGCACCTGTATGCGCTTGGCTATCCCCTGTTTCTGTACCGTAGTTCACCGCCATAACCGATTGATCAATTGGTGTCTTCAGTGCAATAGTAAGTCCTGGGCTATTGGCTTTGGTTGGAATAATTTGACTGGTGTGCGCATGATCGCCCGTCACAATAATCAAAGTTTCACCATGTTGCTTCGCAAACTCAAGCCCAACTTGGATTGCCTCATCCAGTTGCTTGGTTTCGCCAATCTGACCACAAGCATTGGCTTTATGATTTTGTTTATCAATCGAGCCACTTTCCACTTGTAAGAAAAATCCTTTTGGATGATTCACCAATAACGACAATGCTTTGGCTGTCATTTCTTTGAGTCGTGGTGTTCCTGATACAAACTCAGGATTATCTTGACATTCGATCGCAGGTTTTTTATTCCCATTCAGCGTAGATTGTGGTCCAGTCCAAATCACTGGTAAATGGCTACTTGCAAATAAGCCAATTACTGGTTGCTGTTGACTTACTGCATCGACAGCTTGCAATTCTTGCAAATTATTGACGATGCGAAATCCACGTGCTTTGGCTTGTTGTAATAAGGTTTGTCCTTGATATTGCCCTGCTGTAGCTATTGCATCGAAATGTGCTGAACCACCACCCAAGGTGATGTCCGCGTGATTCTTTAACAATTGCTCTGTGATCGATCCTAGGCCACCTTTTTGTAAGGTTTCACTTGTACACAGCTCCGCTGTTTTTTCAGGCGTATAGCATTTGCGTGCTGAGATATGCGCATACATTGACGCAGGTGTTGCATCTTGGATTTCCGTCGTCGTCACATTACCTGTTGCGAGTCCATTGGCTTTCGCAATCTCAAGCAAAGACGGGTGGATTTTGCTATGACGATCTATACCCAATGCACCATTGTAAGACTTGGCACCTGTCGCCCAAGCACTTGCCGATGCCGCAGAGTCCGTCACATAATTTACTCGACCATCTGGATCAATCGAATAAGTGGTATAGCTTGCAGTAAATGGCAAAGCATCAATCCCTTTCAGATAACCTGACGCACCCGCAAGATAATTCCGTGCAATGGTGATTTCTGAGTCACTGGTGCCATCACCGATAAATAAAATCACATTTTTGGCATGTGCATCATCGATCGAATCTTTTAACAATTGACTGCGCTCTTGATCGACCCGACGTGCACCTCCAAACAGATCAATCTGTCCTATGGCTTGCGGAGTGGGTAATCTATCGTGCTGTGTATTGGCGACATCATTGCTTTCAGCGTCAACATTTGCAATCATCGGTTGATCAACTTCGGGCTGATGAGCACAGGCAACGAAGCTTGTTATCGCAACAGCAAACAGAGATCGTGTTAAAACGCTTAAAGGGAGTTTTTTTGCAAGAAATTGCATCTATTTGTCCTAAATTTTTCAAAGAAAATCAATGGCGTTAAAATTAAGACAAAACAATGACCGAAAAATGACAAAGCGATGAAGCTAAAAAATTCTATTTGAGCTTATTTGACAGTCGATCTTCGCATCGTTTTTTATGCGTTCTATTTTTACGTCAATGTAGTTTTGAGAAATTTATTCTTCGTCAAATTCGTTGACATTTTGATGGATAAAATTAGCACGTAGCCATGCCACTTCATAGCTTGCTTGGGCAAGATTTAACACACGTGCTTCAAACAATTTCCATGTGGTTTTGATTTGAGAAGACTCTAAACCCAAACCACTTTCATCAGCAAAATTGATATTTTTTTCGCACAGCTTTAACGCATGATAGAGCTTACGCCCAAGACTGGCATTCGGCATCAGGCGAATACGTTTATGGGTTAGAAAGGCTTCAATGGTCGCTAATTCATATTGTGGCAATAATGGCACGAGGATTTGATCGAGCTGTGCATCTAAGCGTTGCCAAATCGACTGCTTCTCCGCATTACTGTAGCGATTCCAATTGATCACCTCATGGTTAAATCGGCGACAACCACGACATACACTATCGCCAAATACCGTCGAGCACCGCCCTGCACAGGGTGTCAATAGCAGTTGCGTTTCGGCTTTGATGATTAGGTTGGACATACAATTTTGCTCAATAAACTTAACTCGATTAATCCATAACAGTTATATGGAATTATCGCTTTCTGAATTAGATTCCGTTAGAATAACGCACCTTATATTTTTATCAACTCGCTTTTATACACTCGGTTTATCAACCAGTTTATTAAGCACGTTTATTGCCCACATCATTTATATTCGGAGTATCTATCCCATGACTGCTACTGTAGAACAGCTTACACCTGTCGCAGAGCCAGCAACATCGCCAGCACAAAACACTGCCACTTGGATCGTTGCCGCACTGTACCAATTTCGTGAAGTTTCAAATCCTGCTGACTTACGTGAGCGTTTACTGAACTTGGTTCAAAGCATCAACCTCTGTGGTACGCTGATCGTAGCAGATGAAGGGATTAATGGTACTGTGGCAGGCGATCGAGAAGCGATTGATCGTATCCGCCAATTCTTGCTCAATGAAGGCTTTAATGCGATGGAATACAAAGAATCGCTGAGCCAAGAAAAACCTTTTCGCAAGATGAAAATTAAGCTGAAAAAAGAAATCGTCACTTTGGGCGTCGATGTGAAACCACGTGACTTGGTTGGACACTATCTCAATCCACAAGAGTGGAACGACATGATCAGCCGTGACGATGTGATCTTGATTGATACACGTAACGACTACGAATACCAAGCAGGCACATTCAAAGGGGCTATTGACCCAAAAACTGAAAGCTTCCGTGAATTTCCTGAATATGTAAAACAGCAACTTGCAGAACATAAAGATAAAAAAATTGCGATGTTTTGCACAGGCGGGATTCGCTGTGAAAAATCGACATCACTGCTTTTACAAGAAGGTTTTGATGAGGTCTATCACCTCAAAGGTGGGATTTTAAAATACTTAGAAGAAATGCCTGCTGAACAAAGCTTGTGGCAAGGTGAATGTTTTGTCTTTGATGGTCGTACAGCGATGACGCACGGTCTTAAAGAAGGTCAGAATGAAAAATGCCACGCTTGCGGTTGGTCAACTACACCTGAAGAGCGTGAATTGCCAAGCTATGAACATGGTGTATCTTGTCTGCACTGCATTGACAAAACCACAGATAAGCAAAAAGATGGCTTCCGCATGCGTCAGTCGCAGATTGTAACGGCTAAGCGTAAACGTCTTTAATTCTTAAGCAATAATTCCCTGCAATAAAAAAAATCGCTCAATTGAGCGATTTTTTGGTTATTTATTTACGCAGGAATACGCAATACTTGACCTGGAAAGATTTCATCAGGGTCTTTGAGCATAGGTTTGTTTGCTTCAAAGATTTTTGGATATTGATTCGCGTCGCCATACACTTCTTTGGCGATTTTCGACAAATTGTCGCCTGATTGTACCGTGTAGAATTTACTTTCAGGTTCAGCCGTCGCTACTGTCATTTGATCATCAACACGTGCTACATGATCAACATTACCCACAACGAGAATCGCTTTTTCACGAGCAGCTTGTGATGGTGCTTCACCCTTGAGCGTTGCGAGGTCTGTGGTGCTGTTATAGCCAACAGACAAACCCGTAATGCCCAAATCCAAACCTTTCACCAAGCCAAGTAGTTTATTTGCAGTTTCTTGTGCAGACGGTTCACTGGCAGCAGGTGCATTTGGTTGTTCTACTGGCTGTGCGTTATTCTTTTTGCCGATGCCTTTTACAAAATCGAAAAAGCCCATATCAATCTCCATTTTCTTAATATACCAAAATCGGTTCTCAATTTTTAGCGTGATTCGAAGACCTACTCAAGCAAATAAAATACTCATTCGTGTAATGTTTTGTAAGGTTAATCAAGTCACTTTTGAAATAGTGTAAAAAATTTTAGCAATAAAAAAGGTCGCAATATGCGACCTTAAAATATCTTGGCTTTTTTAAATTAACCAAGCTTTTCTGTAATGTAATCAATTGCAGATTGAACTGTGGTGATTGCATTTGAGTCTTCATCAGGGATGGTAATGTCAAAGTCATTTTCAAATGACATTACTAACTCTACTAGATCTAAAGAATCCGCACCTAAATCATCCATAAAAGATGCTTCATTTTTGATTTCTTCAGCATTGACACCGAGTTGTTCAGCGACTGCTTGTTTAACACGTTGTTCGATATCGCTCACAGGAATTCTCCTCATTGCTTGTGGCGTTTTGTTCTCGCCTTAGTTTAGATTAAAAATAGATAATGTCAAAGCCAATTACGTGCCTAAACAAAATCATGACATATACATGCCACCGTTGATGTGCAACACTGTACCCGTAATATAACTGGCACGATCACTGGCTAAATAGCTGACCGCATCCGCAATATCTTGGGGTTGACCCAAACGATTTAAAGGGACTTGGGCAATCATTTTTGCTTTGACGTCTTCAGGTAAGGTTTCAGTCATATCTGTGGCAATAAATCCAGGGGCAATCGCATTGACTGTGATCTGACGACTACCCATTTCCTGCGCAAGACTACGCCCAAAAGCTTCGATACCTGCTTTAGCTGCTGAATAGTTAGTTTGTCCACCATTGGCAAAGTGCGCAACCACTGAGCTAATATTAATAATGCGTCCGAACCGTGCTTTGGTCATGCCTTTTAATACACGTTTAGACAGGCGATAGACGGCTTTAAGATGCGTATTGATCACTTCATCCCAGTCATCTTCATTCAAACGAAGTAATAGATTGTCTTTGGTAATGCCTGCATTATTCACCAAGACCAAGACGTTGCCGTACTCAGCTTCAATCTCGCTAATCACTTGCTCAATTGCATCTTTATCACAGACATTCAGCACCTTGCCTACACCACAGTCTGCGCCTTGAGTCGCTAGGCTTTGGCTAATGCTCTCTGCGCCTTGTTGTGAAGTCGCTGTACCCACTACAAAGAATCCATCTTGGGAAAGCTGTGCCGCAATCGCAGCACCGATACCGCGGCTTGCACCTGTCACGAGAGCTACTTTCTTAGTGTCGCTCATTCAATATTCCTTTTATTCAACATTTCGATTTAAAAACATCTCGCTAATTCAGTTTCTATCCAATCTGAAAATAAGTTTCAATCTAAAAATAAATAGTTTCTATGCTTCAATTGCTTTGATTTGCTGTAACGCATCGTCAAACCGAGCAACGGTATCTGTAGGGAAAACCTTTTCCACAAATGCTAAGCGTTTCGCCAAATTGCTCAAAACATTACCTGAACCACATTCCACCAAATAGTGAATACCATTTTGCTCAAACTTATCTAAGGTTTTCGTCCATTGCACAGGTTGATACAACTGATTAATCAACGCTTGTTTCAAGCCATCAATATTTGTCGCGACCGCTGCATTGACGTTATTAATCACTGCAATTTTTGGCAACTGAAGTTCAATCGCATTCAACGCATCACTAAACTGCGCTGACGCACCTTTCATCAGGCGACAGTGTGAGGGAACAGACACAGGCAAGACAATGGCTTTTCCGCTCATTTCCTTCGCATTAGTCATGGCAACTTGTACCGCTTCGGCATCACCTGCGATCACCACCTGACCTTTGGCATTGAAGTTGGCTGCTTCGACTTGCCCTGCACCCACTTGTGAAGATGCCTCGCACAATTCAACCACTTGCTCATCACTTAAACCGAGAATCGCAGCCATCGAACCTTGACCATGTGGCACGGCTTGTTGCATCAACTGACCACGACGATTCACCAGTTTCACCGCATCACTCAAAGTCATTGCCTCAGCAGCCACAAGCGCACTATATTCACCAAGTGAATGCCCTGCCATATACTTTGGTACGACACCACCTTGCTCTAGCCAAACACGCCATAGCGCAATACTTGCCGTGAGTAATGCAGGTTGAGTAAATTCGGTTTGATCCAAGTGTCGATCTAAATGTTCACCTGACTGGGCAATCTGCCACAGATCAAAACCAAGCGCATCCGATGCCTCTTGGAAGGTGCTGCGAATACTTGGATATTTTTCAGCAAGCTCTGCCAACATACCGACTTTTTGCGAGCCTTGACCAGGGAAAACAAAAGCTGTTTGTGTGGCGCGTTGCTGTGAATCAGATAATAAAGATTGAAATGATGATGACATAAAGAATCCGTGTTATATCAACTTTTAAAATGATTTAAGCTTATCAAGCTCCACTGACTTGTCTAGCATCAAAACTGACTTTTTATGCAATTTCGAAATTTTCTTAATTGGCAAAAAAGATGATTTGCAATGTTCAATGACACTTATCGAAATAAATTTTTCCCATAAAAAAAGGAGCTTTCGCTCCATTTTTTGCATCACATGCTAACCATTACTCTGCGTCAGTTGCCTGAGCGAATAATTGACGACCACGGTAGATACCGTCTTTAGTTACGTGGTGACGACGATGTGTTTCACCAGTAGTTTGGTCTACAGTTAGAGTGCTCGCAGTCAAAGCATCATGAGAACGGCGCATATCACGGCGAGAGCGGCTTTTACGGTTTTGCTGAACAGCCATGAGAGGCTCCTTTACAAATACAAAAATGGATCAAACAATCAACGGGCGCAAGTATAGCACATTATGAGCCCAGTTTACCCTTCAAACCTGCCAAAACATCGAACGGATTATCACGTTCGGTTTTTTCTTCAGCTTGAACAGTTGGTCGATGTTTGTGTTCACAAGCGTCATGCTTAGGTGAGTTTGGCATCGACAATAACAGTTCATCTTCAAGCAAAGCAATCAGATTGATCGTCGCAGGAGCATTCATATCCCCTTTGGTCGTTCCGAGGTCTTCACCCAAAATAATGAAATCAGCATCCTCATCCAAGAAATCTAACTCACGATCATCATCAATCAAGGCAACATTCACATCTGTTTCAAGTGGCATATCGACTTGATCCAAACAGCGTTGGCATCGAAGCGGAACACCACCTTTCAGATGTGCTGTCAACCAAGCAATACGATGATAAGCATCTAAGGATAACTTACATTCGACCTGTACCGAAAGATCATCAATTGATCCAATCGCCTCGTGTGCAATACGAGTAAAGCTAGATAATGGTAGTTGACCTAACCATGTATAACCTTGCTCTGCCCATTTAAATGGCTCAATCTGTGTCGGAAAGGTATTTGCTGACATAATTAGGGACGCAATTCTACAAATTCATCAAACTAATGTCAAAGATTAAGATACAATTTCGCATCTAAATTTTGTACTGTTTGAGAGAAATTAGTCATTATGAATCCGTCGCAAGCGAAAAATATCGCTTCTACAACGTCTTCGGCTCAAAATATTCAATCACTTAGCTCATGGTCAGCGTGTCACACCGAAGCCATGCAAGTGGATTGGCTAATTTTACACTTTAATCAATGGTTTTCCCACCACAATGTGATTTTAGTCCGTGGCGAGCATGAACCTGAATATTTTCCTGCAACGGCTGATTGTCCTGCCAAGATTCAGTTTGCGCACGGTTTTTTTAATAGTGCACTGCATGAAATCAGTCATTGGTGTATTGCAGGCACAAAACGTCGCACCCAAGCTGATCTCGGCTATTGGTATGCACCTGATGGTCGAAGCGAATCAGAGCAAGCGTTATTTGAAAAAGTAGAAATCAAACCACAAGCTTTAGAATGGTTATTTGCCAAATCATGTGGGCGACCATTTCGAGTATCACTTGATAATCTGACTGGTGAAGGTGGTGATGGAAAAGTGTTTAAAGACAATGTATTTGCGCAAGTACAGACTTTTTTAAATGACCCGCAGAGCATTCCCAAAGATGGCTTTGCGCTCATTCAACATTTATGCGAAGAAATTCGAGATGGAAAATTTTTAGAAATTGGCGAATTTCAACGGTCTGACTTAGACTAAAAACACGATGACAGCCCAATACAAGTTTTCTTGATCAATGCCGTATTCTGAATGGGTATTGTGAAAAAGTGCTATAATTAAACTATTCCATCTTTTGGACAACTACTATGTTGCATCTTCGCATACACCCTGACAATCCTCAGCCTCGCTTGATTAGCCAAGCGGTTGAGCGAATTCGTGCAGGTGATGTGGTGGTCTATCCGACCGATGCAGCCTATGCGATTGGCTGTCAAATTGGAAATAAATCGGCAATGGATCGGATTTCACAGATTCGTGGGCTATCTGATAAACATCAATATGCGATTATCTGTCAGGATTTATCAGACATTGCGACCTATGCCAAAGTTGATAATGCGATGTATCGCTTGCTCAAAGCCAATACGCCTGCGATCACCACGTATATTTTGCCTGCGACCAGTGAAGTACCTCGTCGTTTGATGCACCCTAAGAAAAAAACCATTGGACTACGCATTCCAAGCAATCCGATTGCGCAAGCTTTACTCAAAGAACTTGGCGAACCATTGATTACTAGTACGCTGATTTTACCTGATCAAACTGATCCGCTTGATGATCCTTTTGATATTGAAATGCAACTAGGTAAACGTATTGATGTATTCATTGATGGTGGTCTAGGCATGCTTGCGACCACCAGTATTATTGATCTATCAAAAGAAAACCCCACGATTGTGCGTCGTGGGTTGGGTGATGTAAGTGCTTTTGAGTAAATTTAAGCTGAATCTATAAACTGATGAATTAACTCGCTTAACTTGTTATTTTGTAAACCATCTTTATCAAAATTATCCGCACTCAACCAAGCCTCATATCCTTTTTGAATAATTAACCATTCATCATCCAATATTGAAAACCATGCAGTATTACGGTTTCGTCCTTTGTAAATCCGATCTTGTCGAAATAGACCTTCATAAGTAAAACCAAAGCGCAATGCCGCATTCTTTGATGGCTGATTTAGATCGTCACATTTCCACTCTACTCGACGAAACTCTGACTGAAAGCTCGTATATAGCAATAGATAGATGACTTCTGTTGAAACTTTTTGACGGCGTAGCTCATGTGAAAAATAGACATTACCAATTTCTATTGCAAAAATTTTTTTCTAAACAATCTAAGAGTTGTTCAGCATTGATTGGTTTTTCATAAGGTAAATATGTCCAACAACGCTCATCAGGCTCGCTCTCAATCACTTGATAAAGTTGATTAATACGATTTCCCACATCTTCCAATCTTTGAAAAGGTATAAGTCGTACTTGACTTTGACCATTCAAAACCTTTTCTTCAATCATTTGAAAATGTGTTTTATCAACAAGTTCACCGATAGGTTGTTGATATTCATTCAAGCTGTTTTTTTGATAATTTTTCATGTTCTAGTACTTTTTGATGTTAGAGGCATACAGTCAAATATCTCGGTATTCGACTGTTCCCATTTTTCATTTTTAAATCTGCTGTTGTGATTTAACCTGATCACAGTTTTGCTGTAGCACTTGACTATATGGCGCAATACTTTGCGTGAGCCACACATTACCACCGATAGTTGAGCCTTTACCAATCGTCACTCGCCCAAGTATCGTTGCCCCTGCATAGATCACCACATCATCCTCTACGATCGGATGGCGTGCATAATCTTTTTTCAGGCTACCCGCTTCATCAACTTCAAAGCGTTTTGCACCCAAAGTCACCGCTTGGTAAATCCTCACATTTTTACCAATAATGCAAGTTTCACCGATCACTACACCTGTACCATGATCAATAAAGAAACCTTGTCCAATCGTTGCACCGGGATGAATATCTATCCCTGTGGCTGAGTGCGCTTGTTCAGAAATTATTCGTGCTAATAACGGTACGTCAGCGTAGAGCTGATGCGCAAGTCGATGATAAATAATCGCAAGCATCCCCGGATACGTAATCAAGACTTCATCGACGCTTCGTGCCGCAGGATCACCTTCAAAAGCAGCACAAGCATCTGTATCCAATAATCGACGAATCTGTGGCAGTTGATCGGCAAACTCTTGCACAATCTGATGGGCTAATGTCTTTTGCTGAGCTAAATCTACTGGCTGTTGCTGACGACGTTGATCATAAGACAGTGCCAAGATCACTTGCTGTTTTAACGCATTAAGCACTTTATCTAAAGCATAAGCGATATAGAAATCTTCGCTTTCTTGACGCAAATCCGTCGGTCCAAGACGCATCGGAAACAAAATACCGCATAACTCATTGACGATGGCTTTTAAAGCATTTTTTGAAGGCAATTCTCGCCCACCATACTCTTTGGCACGATGCTGTGACTCTCGCCAATCGTGACGGGCGTGTTGTAAACCTTCAATGATTTGTTTTACTTGCCAGTGTGCCAATGCGATCTCCTGATTCAAAATGGTTAAATCTATGGTGGATTGAAATAATTATACATATTTAAAGGGCATCAAGATATTCCTACTTATTCTCATGAAAATTTCGTGAATAGTTACGCAACACCCACATCTAATACGATTTTAACTAGGCAAAAAAATAACTTGAATTTCAAAATGATATTCAAAAAAATACAATAAGACATGAGTTTTCTAAAACATTAACCTACAAGTTCACTTTTTTGAGTTCAATATTGGATATAAATCGACTACAATTGACCAAATTTTTTGAAATGTCGTATTTTCGGTCAATTCAAAATTCATGCTTTTGAAAATTCGCGTGGCTATAACATCAGTTTTCCCATGACTGATAGAAATATGTGCACTAACACCAATTTGCACAAAGAATAGGTACAACAACCGTGGCTGTAGAGTCTGTCAACACGATCCCTGAAGAAAAAATATCTTCAATACGTGTCTTAGATGAGTATTATCAGGAAATTCCTGAGGATCTCTACATCCCGCCAGAAGCCTTTGCCATTTTATTATCTCAGTTTGAAGGCCCTTTAGATTTTTTGTTGTATCTTGTGCAAAAGAATGGTTTTGACTTGAAACATCTCGATATAGCGCCGATTGCCAAACAGTATTTGCACTATATGGAGCAAATGAAATCGCTGAATATCGAGCTCACCGCAGACTATATGGTGATGGCTGCATTACTTGCCGATTTGAAATCACGACTGCTACTCCCTGTACCTGAAACAGCAATCGAATTTGAAGATGATCCGAAAAAACAACTCATCGAACGTCTTGAACATTATTTAAAAATTAAACAAGCGGCTGAACGCTTGGCGATGCACAGCATTTTGGAACGTGACGTTTTTGTTGCGCAAGCTGATCTTGGCGAACGAGGTCAAGTCATTGATCGCTTTGATGTGACCGATTTGCACGATGCCTTAATGTGTATTTTTCAGCGCCCTGATCCGCACGTCCATCAGGTTGAGCATGAAACTGTTCAGCTTGAAGAGCGGATGCAATTTATTCAATCGCAATTGGCGACTGGCGCATGTATTGAATTTGGACGTTTGCTAAATCCAAGTCAAGGGCGTATGGGTGTTGTGGTGACTTTTGTCGCCGTTTTAGAGTTGGTAAAACAACAGCAAGTGACGATTGTACATGATGGTGTAGAACGGAAGCTCTCTATTCAGAGCAAGTCTTTTCAAGACAAAGCACTTGGAAATACCGATGATCAAGGAGAAGCGAATGCAAAACACTTTTCCTGATCAGCCGACCAATCTCGATGATATGCACCATGAAGCTTTGATGCAGATTGAGGCGCTTATTTTTGCGAGTGACACACCTGTCACCATTGCACGCATCAAACAGGCTTTAGGTGATCATTTTTCCAGCAGTCAAATCCGTCAACTCCTTCAACAGTTGGCGTTGCTACAGCATGGTCGCTCAGTCGAACTGATCGAAACAGCTCAAGGCTTTCGCCTACAAGTTCGTGCCAAATATCGCCACATTATTCAACAGGCTTGGCCTGAGCGACCTGTCAAGCTATCACCAAGTCTGCTAGAGATACTCGCTGTGGTTGCGTATCATCAGCCAGTAACACGTGCCGATATCGAGCAGATTCGTGGTGTCAGTAACAATAGTCAAGTTTTGCGTACTTTGTTTGAGTGGAATTGGATCAAAGAGTCAGGCTTTCGGGATGCTCCCGGTCGCCCTGCGCTCTTGGTGACAACACCACATTTTTTAAATGCTTTTGGTTTAGCATCGTTAAATGATCTCCCAGTTATTCAAGATCACAAGGAGGGCTTAGCACAGCTTGAGCATTCAAGTCCGTGCTAAAGGAGTGATGTTGATGATTTTTATTTTTAAGGTTGTGCTGTTATGAGTGAAAAGCTACAAAAAGTCCTCGCCCGTGTTGGACTGGGTTCTCGTCGTTATATGGAAGAAGTCATTGCCGCTGGTCGTGTCAGTGTCAATGGTAAAATTGCCGAAGTCGGTCAACGGATCGAACACGGCGATGAGCTTCGTATCGACGGTCGTAAAGTGGATTATCAACTTGAAGATGATATTCGCCGTCGTGTCTTGGTGTATTACAAGCCAGAAGGTGAAATCTGCTCGAAGAATGATCCTGAAAATCGTCCAACCGTATTTGATAATCTACCGACGATCGCCAATGATCGCTGGGTGATGGTGGGTCGCTTGGATATTAACAGTACAGGTTTATTGCTATTTACTAATGATGGTGAGCTTGCCAATCGTTTGATGCACCCTTCGAATGAAATCGAGCGTGAATATGCGGTACGTGTCATGGGTGAAGTGACTCCACAGATTCGCAACACACTGCTTGCAGGTGTAGAGCTTGACGATGGTCCTGCAAAGTTTGAATCATTCACCGATCTTGGTGGCGAAGGTATTAACCGCTGGTATCAGGTGGTGGTGAAAGAGGGACGTAACCGTGAAGTGCGTCGGCTGTTCGAATCTCAAGAGCTGAAAGTCAGCCGTCTATTACGTACTCGTTATGGTTCAGTGATTCTACCTCGTGAGCTTCGTACTGGTCGTTGGATCGAACTGGATAAGCATGATATTGATAATTTGACCAAGCTTGTTGAGCTTAAGCCACGTCAAGGCACAGGTCTGTATGGTATGGCAAAACGCCGTACTGAAAAGATGAAAGAAAATCCGCTTCCTGCACGTCGTGGTGGCTACTTACGTCAACAACGCCGTGATTCAGAAAATGAAACACAGCCACAGGAAAAACCTGCGTTCAATAAAAAGCGTAATTTTGATTATGCCAACAAAGGCTTTAAACGCTTTAAAGCCGATTAGTCAAATGACTGAATCGCTTTACGAAAAAGCTCTTTGATGTTCAACATCAAAGAGCTTAATTCACTCTCAGCGCGCAAAAATAAAAAGCCCTAAACATGTGTTTAGGGCTTTTTGAATATGGTGGCGTGACCCAGGATCGAACTGGGGACACACGGATTTTCAATCCGTTGCTCTACCGACTGAGCTATCGCGCCAATGGCGTGTATTAAACCCATTTCTCAAACTCAGGTCAAGCTAGAACGTCGTTAATTCAACCAATTAAGTAATTTTCACTATCTTTAGCCTAGAAATAGGCAAAAAAAGAGCCCTGATGGGATCAGGGCTTGAAATCACAATACTAAAAAATATATGTATGTGAATATATGGTGGCGTGACCCAGGATCGAACTGGGGACACACGGATTTTCAATCCGTTGCTCTACCGACTGAGCTATCGCGCCGATGGCGTGTATTAAACAGATTTCTCAAACAAAGGTCAAGCATTAAACTTGGCTTTACACTGATTTGACGACCATTTGCACACTTTTACAGCAATACAACTTTATCTTTTTAAGCAGGCGTAATTTTACCCAAATGCGCTAAGCAGCGATGAATCGCACCACATCCTGGACTAAAGGTCTGCACGCCTTGCTCTTCTTCGATACGACACACTTCACTGACCAAACGATCTGCGACACCACGCCCACGATTGGCAGGATGCACCACGATGTTTTGAAGTAGACGATGGTTACCAGTACCGACACTCCAAATCGCACCAATAATCTTGTCATTAAATATCGCCGTATAAAGTACAGTATCTTCGTCGAGCACATTGTCCAACTGATTGACCGCATCTTGACCATCGCTAAACTCTGGGCTAGTTTCATACAGGCGTTCCACTTGATTGCGAACCATTGCATCAGATAACGATTTGACAGCTTCGACTTGGATTGGCATTGCGATGCTCCTTTGAGTATCAATAAATTGAGTATTGCGAAATGACTTGGACGAATAAATATAAAAACATATATTCTCAGTATAGCCCAAACCACACAATAAATGCTTATGCGGATTGATTCTGTAAATCTTTGATAAGATGCGGTAAACTAGGCATGCAAATGTGTGACGATGTATTGCTCAAAAAACATACTTGATTGACGATCATTTCACCTAACGCCCTATCATTTATTTCTCATCAAATTATCATTGATGATTTTATTGTTCAATGTTTTAAGGAATGTGTCCATGACGCAACGTATCAGTGAAGTGGTTCGAAATACCAATGAGACCAAAATCAAAGTCCGTTTAAACTTAGACGGTACTGGTCAAGGTACACTCAACACTGGCGTACCATTCCTTGACCATATGATTGATCAGATCAAACGACACGGCTTATTCGACATTGATATTCACTGCGATGGCGACCTTGAGATTGATGATCACCACACGGTTGAAGACTGTGGTATTACGCTCGGACAAGCCTTTGCACAAGCTTTGGGTGATAAAAAAGGCATTCGTCGTTATGGGCATTTTTATGCGCCACTAGATGAATCTCTATCTCGTGTCGTGGTCGATATTTCTGGGCGTCCGGGTTTGTTTATGGATATTCCATTTACACGTGCACGTATCGGTACGTTTGATGTCGATTTATTTTCAGAATTCTTTCAAGGCTTTGTCAATCACGCCTTGATGACGCTACACATCGACAATTTAAAAGGCAAAAATAGCCACCACCAAATCGAAAGCACATTCAAAGCGTTTGCACGTGCACTCCGTATGGCGTGTGAACATGATCCTCGTGCGGCTGGCACCATCGCTTCGACCAAAGGTAGCTTGTAATGACCCGTATTGCTTTACTTGATTATGGCATGGGCAACTTACACTCCGCAGCAAAAGCATTGGAACACGTTGGCGCAACAGTTGATGTGACCAATGATCCAAAACTAGTCGCAAAAGCGGATAAGATCGTCTTCCCGGGTGTCGGCGCAATGCGTGACTGTATGCAAGGGATGCATGAAGCAGGCATTGACGAGGTAGTAAAACAATCAGTTTTTAATAAACCTGTTCTTGCGATCTGTGTCGGCATGCAAGCCTTAATGCAACGCTCAGAAGAAAACGGTGGCGCAGATGCTTTGGGTATCTTTCAAGGGCAAGTCAAACACTTCCCAGAGATTGAACATCTAAAAGTACCACACATGGGTTGGAATCAAGTGCATCAACTCGATCCAAGCCATCCGATGTGGAATAACATCGCCGATGGTAGTCGCTTCTATTTTGTGCACAGCTATTATGTTGAGCCACAAGATCAAGCTTTAGTCGCTGCGACCTGTGACTATGGATTGAACTTCTGCACAGCGATTCATCAAGATAATTTGTTTGCGACACAATTCCACCCTGAAAAAAGTCATACCGCAGGTTTGCAACTGCTGAAAAACTTTGTGGAATGGAAGATTTAATCTATACCAAAGACAATCTATACCTAAAACAATAAAACCAAGCCATGTGCTTGGTTTTTTTATACCTTAGATTCTCAAATAAAGTGCAAATTTAAAATCAATCCACCACATGCCGAACGAGAAAAATAATTAAGCGAATTGGCAACGAAACCATTTCAAAGAAAAACTCAATCGCATAAACATCCCATGCACCTGATGAACTCTCCCGACCTTTGGAATATGGTGCAACAAAGTATGAACCGATAAATAACCCAATCATCAATAGCAGTAGATAATAATCCTGCATACCTTGCAGAAAAAATAAGATCAAACAACACCATGCACTGATAAACAGCAACATGGCGATCATTCGTCTAAAGTAATAATTTGATGAGCTATCCATGATTTAATCACTCATTTAAATTAACAAGTTTTAATATTTATTCGGTAGTGTTCAAAAAACTGTGTCATTTCCTTAAACTGTTAAAAACAGGAATGATGCATTATGGCAACTACATTTGATTTTGAAACAGCCTTAAA
>LUOR01000056.1 GCA_001626925.1 Moraxellaceae bacterium REDSEA-S32_B1 | reverse complement strand
TACCTTTCATGTGGCGATCATGAGTATGGTGAGTGGTGGGCTATATGTGGTGAGCGGTGGATTGGCGGAATTATTAGGTTATTTTCAGACTTTGCTTTTAATCTTTGTTGCATCACTATGTTGTTTGATTCCAAAGTTAAAATGGTATTTTTACCAAAGAACCCTGATTGAATAGAGTGTGAAATGTTAAAACTGATATATTATGTGCCTGAATCGCATCTCGAAGTAACCAAGCAAGCGATTTTTCAAGCGGGCGCAGGCGGTATTGGTGATTATGCCGAGTGTGCTTGGCAGGTCAAAGGCTTTGGTCAGTTCAAGCCAGTGGGTCAAGCCAATCCTTTTATTGGTCAGGTGGATCAGCTCGAACAAGTCGAAGAATGGCGTGTTGAAACCATTGTTGAAGAACAGTTTGCTCAAGCGGTGAAACAGGCGTTATTGGCAAGTCATCCCTATGAAGAGCCTGCTTTAGAGTTTATACAAATTCTAGAAATTTAAAAAAGCACACAATTCTTAAAATCATGTGCTTTGTCTAACTTGATATTTTTAAGAAAAAAACAATCAATTAAACTTTGAAAAATCCGCTTTACGCTTTTCTTTAAATGCAGTCAATGCTTCGACCATTTCAGGGGATTTGACACGTTGCATAAAGATTTCAGCTTCATGATCAATCCAAGCCACGATGTCATCTTTATCTGCTTTCATCAAGGCTTTGCTTTGTTTCAGTGAAGCAAGAGGCAGTTGGTTGAGATGCTGTGCCATTTGCTCAGCTTGTGCATATGGATCGTCAACGATTTGAGTGACAAGTTTTGCGTCTAGTGCAGTTTCAGCGTTGAATTTACGGGCAGACATCAATAAGTCTGCAGCTAATAAATATCCTGCACGTTGTTGTAACAATTTACTTGCAGCACCTTCAGGTGATAAACCTAAGCTGACAAAAGGAATTTGGAATACCGCACTGGTGTCAGTATAGACAAAATCCGCATGAAGAAGCATAGTCACGCCAATACCAATCGCCACACCTTTGACCCCAACAATCAACGGTTTTGAGAACTTTGCAGCTGACTTTAATAACAAGAATGGTGCGCCATCACCCGCAGGGCTGATATTCTTTTTCAGGCTTGCTGCGAAGTCTTGCATGTCGTTGCCCGCAGAGAAGTCGTTGTTTGCACCACGCAAGATTACAATGCGGACATCATTTGACGCATCCGCTTGATACAATGCTTGTTCGATCTCGATATATAAGTCACTATATAGCGCATTTTTGGCTTCTGGACGGTCGATCGCTAAGGTGAGAATGCCATTGGCTAATTCTGCTTTTAAATGTGGGTTGCTATTGTTTAAACAATCTAAGCTCATTGTCATATCCGTAGTGATTTAAAACTTGAGTGTAGTTTTAGCAAAGAAGATGCACGCTGTATAGTTGAGAAATTGAGGTTTTTATGTCGCATGAGTTCAAAGTGTTTGATTATTTGGTGTTCATTGGGCGCTTTCAACCGTTCCATGTCGCACATCGAGAGGTCATGGACATTGCGCTATCACAGTCCGAGCATTTGATTTTGGTACTTGGCTCAGCGCAAGACGAGCGGAGCATCAAAAATCCTTTTTCTATTGCTGAGCGTGAGCAAATGATTTTATCGAGTTTTGATGATGAGACTCAAAAACGCATTCATTTTGTGCCGATTATTGACTTTTATGATGATGAAAAATGGGTGAATGCCGTAAAAGACGGCGTTGAAGATTTTATCAATACACATCATCAAGCAGAAAAAAATGATTTAAAAACAGGCTTAATTGGTCACTTTAAAGATGACAGTTCGTACTATCTTGCGCTATTTCCAGCGTGGCAATTGGTTGAATTGGAAAACTTAAAAAACCAACTTTCGGCGACGCCACTACGTGCCAAATATTATCAAGGTGAAATTGATCAAGATCATTTAAGTACCGAAGTGCAAGAGTTTCTAATCGAATTTCAAAATAGTGAATGGTATCCACTGTTGCAAGATGCCTTTCAACAGCAGGATGATTCACCAGTCATTTTACCTGATGAATCTGTTTGAATGATTTTAAGCCTAAAAATTGGCTGACAAAATGGACATCAATCAACAATAGTAGTAGCTATTTTTAAGCTCAGATTGAGATTACTAGATCATATAATATCTATTTCACGCCATCAGTCGCCTTTGACGACTGATGGCGTAAAGTATTTTTAGGGGGCTACAGCCCCCTAAAACCCCCAACTCAAGCACTTTGTAGCTGTTTAATTTCTTCTAAAATCTTCTCAGCATGACCTGCTGCTTTGACTTTGCGGAAGCTCGCTTTCAGTTTGTCGTTATGGAAAATAAAGGTTGAGCGTTCGATGCCCATGACTTTTTTGCCATACATATTTTTTTCTTTGATCACGTCAAAATGCTGACAGAGTTTTTCATCTGGATCACTGAGGAGTGTGAAGTTAATGTCTTGCTTTTCGGTAAAGCGTTCATGGCTTTTGATCGAGTCACGAGATACGCCGAAGACTTGTACACCGAGTTTAGCAAATTCATCTTTCAATCCACTAAACTCATTGGCTTGTGTCGTACAACCTGGGGTGGAATCTTTTGGATAAAAATAAATAATCAGCCAATCGCTAATGTCGCTGAGCTTGATTTCACCTTGTGTGCTTTCCACAGCAAAGTTTGGTAATTGAATCTGTTCGAGTTGTTCTTTACTTTTTTCGATTTGAACTGCCATGTGATGTCCTCTATTTTCAATGAATTTTGTCGGTATGCTTGTGATGTATGATGAACTCTAAATGAAAAAGCCTGCATCTCAGCAGGCTTTAAATGACGGTTTCATCATTATTTCTTCGCAGCAGAAGCCGCAGCAGCTTGTACTTTTTTGATCAAGTTTGACCCTGCACATGTATTCATATACTGCTCAGTACGTTTCACCACTGGAAGGGTGCGTGGATCTTTCTTAGCATTGACCGCACTTTGAATTTCCCATTCTTCCGCATTGGTCATTTTCGCTTGGCTGTCAATGGTACATTTACAAAACTTTGAAGCTTCTGCTGAACTCAATACTTTTGCTTTGGTAAATGAACCTTGACAGTTCTTTTCTAAATCACCACGAATATTGGTGCTTTTGCTTAAGTCTGCTGCGTAGGTTTGACCTGCTAAAGCAGCAACTAATAATGCACCCGCAGTTTTTAACATCATATTTTTCATAAATAACCTGTTTTTCTAAAAAAATTAAGTCACGTAACGTGTCGGGTCTGCAACCTCAGCCTCGATGAAACCTTGATGGCGCAAGCGGCAACTATCACACTTGCCACATGCCCGACCGTCAGTATCAGCTTGGTAGCATGACACTGTTTGGGCATAGTCTAACCCATGTTCGATACCAAGGCGTATGATATTCGCTTTGGATAAATGTAACAGGGGGGTTTCAATGGTAATCGGATGTCCTTCTACGCCTGACTTGGTGGCAAGGTTTGCCATGGCTGTAAATGCCTCGATATATTCAGGACGACAGTCTGGATAGCCTGAATAATCCACCGCATTGACACCAATCACGATCGCTTGTGCATTTTTGACTTCTGCCAATGCAAGTGCATATGAAAGAAAAATCGTATTGCGTGCAGGGACGTAGGTGATCGGAATGCCGTCTTGCAATTGATCAGGGACATCCAAGCTGTGATCGGTCAGGGCAGAACCACCGATATTACCGAGGTCAATATTGATGATGCGATGATCGAGTGCGTATTTTTTTGCAAGTTGTTTAGCTGCCTCAAGCTCACTGGTGGAGCGTTGCCCATACATAAAGCTAATCGCATAGCAATCATATTGCGATGCAGCCCAAGCGAGACAAGTACTTGAATCTAAACCACCTGATAATAAGACGACGGCGCTTTGACGCATAACACGACCTTAATTCACACTAAAAAACAGCCATAGATTTTAGCATAATTTACATCGTGAATTTGGCGCAAAAATATACATCAAAGATAGAGTAACTAAACAAGACTATGGGGCTAAACACTTAACGTCCTTTTTCATCTTGCCAAAGCAGTTTATGTAATTGCAGTTGGAATTTGACAGGAAGTTGATCTTCCAAGATCCACTGTGCCAAGTTACGTGCCAAAGGTGGTAAGCGTACATCACCTTCGATGGCAAAGGCAGGCGAGAACCAAACTGTAGACACAACATCTGCAAACTGATGTTGCATCAAGAAATCTTTTGACCATTCATAATCTGCACGATCGCTAATCACAAATTTAATCTGATCATGTGCGGTGAGATGTGAGTAATTCTCAATCAGATTGCGGTGTTGTTCATGGCTAGATGGTGTTTTGACATCAACAATGCGTGATACTCGTGTATCAACTTTGCTAATATCAAGTGCGCCACTGGTTTCTAATGATACTTTAAAACCGCTATCGCATAAGGCTTTGAGGAGAACCAAACAATTCGGCTGTGCCAAAGGTTCGCCACCTGTCACACAGACATATTTAGCGTTGTAGTGAGAAATTTGTTGAATGATTTCTTCCAAACCATAACGTGTGCCACCTTCAAAGGAATAGGTGGTATCGCAATAGACACAACGTAGCGGACAACCTGTTAAGCGCACAAATACCGTAGGATGACCAGCCTCATTGGCTTCACCTTGTAGCGAGTAGAAAATCTCGGTCAGTTTGAGTCCTGCAGCAGGATCGGTAACAGGAATGGATTGAGTGCGCATAGGAAACAAAGATTGGCTTAAACAGCGATAAATCAAGATGGAAAAATAGGCGAGCTATTCTACCTGAATTTCGGAAAAATAGCTGATCAATTTCTACGGTGATGATGTATTGAAGACTTTAGTCAGATTCAATAGGTTCAATCAGCATCAAAATCCCTAAATTCAACGCCTCGACGATTAAGTCAAAAGTTGCTGTCTGATTTGCTAAGTCATTTAATAAAATTTGTTCACTATCAGCCAGTGTTTTAAAGACCTGCATTGAATCAGAATCGACTGGGAATAACTCACCATTTGCCCAAAATTCCAATGATTCATGATGATCTAGTGTACGATAAAGTAAGCGATTGGCTGGTTCTAGTGCTATACCGTAGCCATCTTCAGCATAATCTTTTAACTCTTCAAGATTTATTTCTTCAGGCTCAGGAATATGCTCGGCATATTTGGCTTCACTGATGAGTGCCATCACTGCAGATTCAAAACCTGCATTATTTTCAATAGCTTGTAAAAGTTGTTGTTTTAATCTGTCTAATTCAAGCTGTGAAATTTCCCCAATAGATTGAGAAGCTTTACGTTGATTATCGCTGATTGGTGTCTTTGTTAAGACTTGATCTGCAAATTGATCACTCACACGGTCGATCAATTGCGCATGATTTGGCATTCGGAAACCAAAAGAAAAAGTCAGACATTCATCTTCTGCTACACCGTAATGTGATAGGCGAGGTGGCACATACAGCATGTCACCGGGTGCAAGCACTTCATCAAAATCCACTTGCATTTCCGTAAGTAATTTCAAAGGTTGATTGGGTACGATCTCTGTGGATTCATCGCACCATTGTCCCAGTTGCCAACGACGATGCCCAAAGCCTTGCAATAAAAACACATCATAAAAATCAAAATGCTGTCCAACCGAGCCACCTTTTGGCGCATAGGACACCATGATGTCATCTCGTCGCCACTTCGGAATAAAGGAAAATTGCTTCCACAGTTCAGCAAGTTCTAGCGAGTAATGATCAACCGCCTGAATTAACAGCGTCCAGTAAGGTGGTAAGTTTTTAAAATTTTTTTCAGTAAGTGGTGAATTTTTGACTTGCCATTGAACATGATTTTGACCATTTTGGGTAATTAACCGTGCAGTTACATCTTCATCTAAAGCCAATTCTTTAATGTCATCTGGGTCAAACATACCGATAATTTCAGGTAGCGCATTACGCACAAGTAGCGGTTTCTTCTGCCAATATTCGGCGAGGAATTGTTCTGCGCTGATGCCACCTAAGATGGAAAGTGGTTGAGAAATTTGCTTAGACATAATTATTCAAATGCAGTCAAAAATATATGCGTATTTTCCGCTTTGAAGCGATGAGTTGCAATGCGTAATCGCCTTGAAGTTGAGGTTTGGAATACGACTGTTTTTGGTCATTTTGCCGAAGTGTTATAGACTGATGCCTTTATTTTGTGAATTTTTAAATATTTTCACGATATTTTTTTAAGTTTTTAATTAAATCGAATTGCGTTAGTCAAGGCATTTTGGCGAGGTTTAGGAAAAACAAATTCAAGATAGGGTAAATCGATGAATTATTTAGATCCAACCGTATTGACATTTATTTTATATATTGTGTTGATGATTGGTATAGGCGTGTATGCTTATCGGGCAACCACAGATTTTTCCGATTATATTTTGGGCGGTCGTAGTTTTGGCAGTTTGGTGACTGCATTCTCGGCAGGGGCATCGGACATGAGTGGTTGGTTGCTTATGGGCTTGCCCGGGGCAATTTATTTATCTGGGCTGAGTGAAGCGTGGATTGGGATTGGATTGGTTATTGGTGCGTGGTTGAATTGGATATTTGTCGCAGGAAGACTGCGTATTCACACCGAAGTGCAACATAATGCGATGACTTTGCCTGATTATTTCACCAATCGTTTTGATGATCACAAGCGGATTTTACGGGTGTCATCGGCGTTAATTATTTTGATTTTCTTCTCGATCTATTGTGCATCAGGCATGGTGGCAGGGGCGCGTTTGTTTGAAAGTCTATTTGGGATGGATTATCAAGCTGCGCTTTGGCTCAGTGCGATTGCTACGATTATCTACGTGACCATTGGTGGCTTCTTAGCGATTAGTTGGACCGATACTTTCCAAGCAGGTTTGATGCTATTTGCATTGTTCTTAACGCCGATTTTTGCTTATTTGGCGGTCAGCAATGATGGCTATGATGTGATTAACTATGTGCAAACTGTTCGCCCTGAAGCAATGCAAATGTTGCAAGGTCTGAGTGGCGTTGCGATTATTTCATCATTAGCTTGGGGTTTAGGCTATTTTGGTCAACCGCATATTTTAGTCCGTTTTATGGCGGCGAAAAATGTGAAAACCATTACCATGGCACGTCGTATCGGTATGACGTGGATGATCATTTGTCTACTGGGTTCAGTCGGTATTGGCTTCTTCGGGATTGCATTTTTCCAAGCCAACCCTGATTTGGCTGCACCTGTGACTGCAAATTCAGAAACGGTATTTTTACAATTGACGCAAATCCTCTTTAATCCGTGGGTTGCAGGGGTGATTCTTGCGGCGTTCTTGGCAGCGGTAATGAGTACTTTGAGTAGTCAACTTTTGGTCTGTTCAACGACGATTACCGAAGATTTTTATAAAGTCTTTATCCGCAAAAATGCTTCGCAAAACGAGTTGATTTGGATTGGGCGCATCATGGTTGTGGTGATTGCAGCAGTTGCGATTGGCATGGCAAGTAATCCTGAAAGTAAAGTGCTTGGTTTAGTATCTTATGCGTGGGCGGGCTTTGGTGCTGCTTTTGGTCCGCTGATTATTTTGTCATTGATGTGGAAACGTATGACGCTATCAGGTGCAGTTGCTGGTATGGTCGTGGGCGCAGTCACTGTGATTTTTTGGAAAAATCTGCTTGGCGGTACGGGAATTTATGAAATCATCCCTGGGTTTATCTTATCGACCATTGCCATTGTCCTCGTCAGCTTAATCTCAAAAACACCATCGAGTGAAACGATGGCACGTTTTGAAAAAGCGGATAAGATTTACCATAAACACTCTTAATTTTTTTTGATTAAGATTGTCAATTGGTTAGAAAAATGCCTACGTTCATTGTAGGCATTTTTTATGTTTGAATATTTTGCAATCTAAGGTATTTGAATATTGAGCTGACGTAAAACTGAGCACAATTGAATCATCGGTAATCCCATTAATGCGGTGTAATCATCACCTTTGAGCCATTCAAATAAGCTAATTCCCAAGCTTTCACCTTTAAAACTGCCTGCACAATGTAAAGGTTGATCTATAGTCACATAACGTCGAGTTTCATCATCACTTAAATCACGAAATTTGGCTTGAAAGGGCACAACGCAAGTCTGTTCAAATTGTTGATTTAGGCACTGCACAGACAAACCTGTGGCGAAATTGATAATTTTTCCAGATTGTTGTTGAAGTTGTGCAATTGCACCTTGTTCGGTATAGGGCTTACCGATGAATTGCTGTGGAGACTCTGCGAGATACGCCACTTGATCTGAACCAATCACAATCGCATCGGGATAATCATTGGCAATTTTCAATGCCTTTTCAAAACTCAAACGCTGTGCAAGTTGTTCTGCATTTTCATTGGGCTTTGCGCTTTCGTCAATATCAGGGCTGATCGCCAAATAATCGAGCTGTAAACGGTCAAGTAAAGCTTTGCGTGTTTCAGAGCTTGAAGCAAGGATAATCTGCGTCATTAAACGGCATATTCCATTAAGGTTTCTAATTCTACAAATTGCAGCACACTTTCATGACAGGCATGAATTTTTACAGGTGGCGCAACCTGATGTTGATAGGCTTCTACCCAACGGGTCACGCAAATACACCAAAAATCCCCCGGTTGTAATCCAGGAAAGCCAACTTCTGGCAATGGCGTGGTCAAATCATTGCCGACACGTTGTGAAAAGCTTAAAAATTCAGAAGTCATCTGTGCGCAGACTGTATGTAATCCAACATCCGCGTAGCCTGTATGGCAAAAACCATCACGATAATAACCAGTGATCGGATCAAAGCAACAGCTAGCCAATGCGCCACCCAAGACATTGAGGCGATTGAGTTCTGGGTCGGGATGATAAGACATAAAAACAGCCTGCTTTGAAAAATGAATAGGTGAACTACCATCATGATAATTGATATTGACGGTAAATTTCATATTTTACCGAAATAGAACTACCTTTTTAATGAGAATGATTTAAAATTTGCGCAATTGAATTAACCAATGATGAGAGAAGTCGATGAATTTTCAGCGCATGACTGATTTAGATTTAAATGGAAAACGAGTTTTAATCCGTGAAGATTTAAACGTACCAGTTAAAGATGGCAAAATTACCAGTGATGCTCGTCTACGTGCTGCGATTCCAACCATCAAACAAGCCCTCGCTCAAGGTGCTGCGGTGATGGTATTTTCTCACTTGGGTCGTCCAGTAGAAGGTGAGCCCAAGCCTGAACAATCTCTTGCACCAGTTGCAGCGTACTTAACCGAAGCATTAGGTCAAGACGTTCAACTGTTTACTGACTATTTAGATGGTGTTGAAGTCAAAGCAGGGCAAGTGGTACTCCTTGAAAATGTGCGCTTCAATCACGGTGAAAAGAAGAATAATCCTGAGCTTGCACAGAAATATGCAGCGCTGTGCGATGTATTCGTCATGGACGCATTCGGTACAGCGCATCGTGCAGAAGCATCAACCGAAGGTGTTGCGCGTTATGCCGATCAAGCTGTTGCAGGCCCTTTACTTGCGACCGAGCTTGATGCACTAGGTCGTGCTATGAAAACCCCTGAAAAGCCAATGGTAGCTATCGTTGCAGGATCTAAAGTATCGACAAAATTGGATGTATTAACTTCATTGTCTACGATTTGTAATCAGCTTATTGTTGGTGGCGGGATTGCCAATACATTCCTTGCCGCTGCAGGCTATAACGTCGGTAAATCGCTGTGTGAAGTAGATTTACTCGACACTGCAAAACAAATCGCAGCCAAAGTCGATGTGCCATTGCCGATTGATGTGGTAGTTACGGATGCGTCAGAAATCAACTTTGATGATTTCCTAGGCTCAGCAGGCAATGCCAACGCCGTGGTGAAAAAAGTTGCCGATGTTGGTGATAACGATATGATTCTTGACGTTGGTCCTGAAACCGCACAACGATTTGCAACATTGTTGAAGCAATCAAAGACTATACTGTGGAACGGTCCTGTCGGCGTTTTTGAAGTGGATCAGTTCGGTGAAGGTACGAAAGCATTGTCATTGGCGATCGCAGAGAGCGCAGGCTTCTCGATTGCGGGAGGCGGAGATACATTGGCAGCGATTGATAAGTATCAAGTGGCTGATCAGATCGGATATATCTCGACTGGTGGCGGTGCGTTCCTTGAGTTTGTCGAAGGCAAAACTCTACCTGCTGTTGCAATACTTCTTGAACGAGCGAAAAACTAAATTTTGTTTGTTTTTCGTTGATTTACAAGGTAAAGACCACATGATGCTTTATCATGTCGGCTGAAATTCACTTTTGAAATTTAACTTTTTAATGAGGATAAATTGATGAATATTAAACTTTTAACAGCTTTAGCAATCGCTCTTCCATTATTCACTGTGGCATGTGCAAAAAAAGAAGCACCAGCTGAAGAGGCAACTCCAGCAGAAGCAACAGCACCAGTTGACGAAACAGTTACAGCTGAGCAACAAGCGGCGATTGATTCTTTAGATCGTCCTGAGCCTGAAGCAATCGCAGTCGAAGGTGAAGAGCCAACAGCATCTGTGGAAACCACTGAAACCATGACAATGGATGCAGAAGTCGCAGACCCAGCAGTTGATCCTGCAATGCAAACTGAAGAAAGCACTGAAGTTGCGCAATAATTGAGTTTTCTAAAATCCTCGCATCTGCGGGGATTTTTTACATGTATAAATCGTGATTTTAGCTGAATTAGAATGATTATCGGGTTAGAATGCGTTTAGATTTTGGGAGATATTTATGGCACTTATTTCATTACGCCAACTTTTAGATCATGCTGCTGAGCATGAGTATGGGGTTCCTGCGTTTAACGTCAATAACCTAGAACAAATGCGTGCCATCATGATGGCGGCAGACGAAACCAATTCGCCTGTGATTGTGCAAGCTTCTGCGGGCGCACGTAAGTACGCAGGCGCACCATTTTTACGTCATTTGATTTTGGCGGCAGTTGAAGAGTGGCCACATATTCCTGTGGTGATGCATCAGGATCATGGTACTAGTCCTGCGATCTGTCAGCGTTCGATTCAGCTAGGTTTTAGCTCGGTGATGATGGATGGCTCATTAGGTACTGACGGTAAAACCCCAACAGATTACGATTATAACGTGCGTGTTACCCGTGAAGTGGTTGCGATGGCACATGCTTGTGGTGTGTCTGTGGAAGGTGAGATCGGCTGTCTAGGTAGCTTGGAAACAGGTATGGCAGGCGAAGAAGATGGTGTTGGTGCAGAAGGTGTACTGGATCATTCTCAATTGCTGACTTCTGTGGAAGAAGCAAAGCAATTCGTTGAAGATACCAATGTCGATGCGCTTGCGATTGCCGTTGGTACTTCACATGGTGCGTACAAATTTACTCGTCCGCCGACAGGTGATATTTTGGCGATTGATCGTATTAAAGAGATTCATGCAGCACTGCCAAACACCCATATCGTGATGCACGGTTCAAGTTCTGTTCCACAAGAATGGCTCAAAGTGATTAATGAGTACGGTGGTAAAATCGGCGAAACTTATGGCGTGCCAGTTGATCAACTGGTTGAGGCGATCAAACACGGCGTACGTAAGATCAATATCGATACTGATTTGCGTCTTGCATCGACAGGTGCGGTTCGTCAGTTCTTAGCTGAAAATCCTGCGGAATTCGATCCTCGTAAATATTTGGCGAAGACGGTAGAAACTATGAAGCAAGTCTGTGTGGATCGTTATACTGCATTTGGTACCGCAGGTAATGCCAGCAAGATCCGTCCAATTTCATTGGAAAAAATGGTTGAGCGTTATTAATTTTCTATTGAATGATCCGATGTAAAATCTCAAAAACCCATCACAAGATGGGTTTTTTATGGTCAAAAATTTTAAATCTCATTAAAATTCAAAATTGTGGTTGTCATTCATGTGATGTTCTACAACATCAAACATATGTTTAAAAGTTGTGGATTTTAAATGCAATTTATCCTTTTCGCAGCCTTATTTAGTGTATCGGTGTCGATCGCACTTAAGCTTTATCGTCAGTATGGATTGAATATTCTCCATTTACTTACCCTGAATTATATCACCGCATCGGTATTGTGCTTTTTATGGTTTAAACCCACATTCAATGTTGTTCAGCTTAAAAATTCTTGGTGGTTGGTTGGCGCTTTGGCGGTGATATTACCCAGTATCTTTTGGTGCTTAGATCGTGCTTTGCATCATGCAGGTTTGATCAAAACTGAGATTGCACAGCGATTATCAGTTGTTTTAACGATTTTAGTTTCGACGCTTATTTATCAAGAACAATTTTCATCACTTAAAATTTTCGGCATCGTGCTTGGTGTGGTTGCGGTGTTGATCATGCTGATTGGGCAGGGTAGTGCCAAATCAAGTCAATCGGTCGCAACGTGGCTGAGCATTTTGAGTGTATGGATTGGCTATGCCGTGATTGATTTATTGTTCAAATATACTTCAGGTCTAGGTTTGCAGTTTGCGATGAGCTTAAATGCGATTTTTATCTGCTCAGCAATCTTGTGTTTAATAACTTCATTATTTCAATCACAAGCTTTAACACTAAAGACTTTACTTGCAGGCGTGATATTAGGTGCGCTGAATTTTGCCAATATTGCATTCTATCTTTATGCACATCGAGAGCTTAGCGATAGTCCTGCATTGGTTTTTGCTTCGATGAATATTATGGTGGTGTGCTTGGGGGTTTTGGCAGCGGTATTAATATTCAAAGAACAATTAAATAAAAACCGTGCGATTGGCGGAATGTTAGCAATCGTCGCTGTATTGATTTTAATGCAAAGTATGTGAATGACGTTAATTTAAGTTGAGCTCGCCTTCCAATAATGCATAGAAAAGCCCCACTGAGGGGCTTTTCAAATCAATCATGTGAAATCGAGATTAATTCACACGATACCAAGTCTGATCACGTCCAAGTGCTGACACACCGATAAAGCCACGACCGCTTAAAGTCTTCCCATCGTCAGAAAGATTGGCCTTGAACTTGTAGGTTTTGCCACTTTCAGGGTCGACTATAGAACCATTGGCATATTGGTTATCTGCGACGTTTTTTAAACCTGTGACGATCGTTGCGCCAACAAGCGGTTTATTTTTAAACTTACCTTCGCAATCAGTACATTTTTGTTTTGCATCAGGTGCCAATACTTTTTGAATGGTACCTGACAGCGTACCATCACCATTTTCTTTGAATTTCACCAATGCTTTAGGTTGGTTGGTTTTGTCATCAACAGTTTTCCACACTGATCCATTCAATTCATCCGCAGCAATTGCCAGCATAGGGAGTGACGCAACAATAAGTGCGATTACTGAACGCTTCATAATTTCATCCTTTTTGTTGAAATGTAGGCGCATTTTGGAAGAAATGATTGTGTACAACCACCGAGTTATTACAGTGTTTTGTTGACGGAATGATGATTGATTAGGGATTGTGCAACTTTATTATGATAAAAATAAGGTTTTGAAAACTTAAGTAAGGCATCAACGCATTGAGCGTGAAATCAGGTAAATAGATGTAATCGAGAAGAAATGTAAAATTGTAAGCCAATGATAATACGCATTAATCTTTGAACAGACATGCTATGATGTGTTCAATAATTCATGAAATGTTCAAGGTGTAATCATGGTTGCGCATAGTTCTTCGCTATCAAGAGTTCACAAAGCGGCGTTAAGGTTGTTTGCCGAACGTGGTTCAACAGTGATTACAGTCAGTGAGTTGGCCGAAGCTGCACGTGTAGCGCGAGGAACCATTTATAATAATGGACTAAGTCCAGATACATTGTTTGAAGATATTGCTTCACAGCTTAGTGAAGAGATGAATAGTCGTATTATCAAAAGTTTAGCACATGAAGAAGATCCTGCGATTCGACTTGCGAATGGGATTCGAATGTATATTCGCCGAGCACATGAAGAGCCAGATTGGGGGAAGTTTATTTGCAAATTTGCCTTTAGTAATAAAGCCATGCTTGGGCTATGGACAGGACAAGATTCGCCAGTTCCTGATGTGCTTCAAGGCTTAGATTTCCAAAGATATAATTTTAGAAAAGAACAGTTGATCGCAGTGATGGCGATGATCGCTGGTGGCGTATTGACGTCCATTTTTATGGTGTTAGAAGGTCACAAAACATGGCGTGAAATTGGTTCTGAAATGGCAGAGTTGGTGTTAATTGCGCTAGGTGTGGATAACAAAGAGGCTTATGACCTTGATCGACAAGAACTCCCGACACTGCTAGAAGCTTAAAAGTACGAATATTCCCCAAGTCTTTGATGGGAAAATCATCATTTAACACTTGAAAAACAAATGACTTATACCCATTATTTAAATAGTGTTATACTGCACAACTCATCTGGGGGTGTTATTGGCTTCGACGCTGGTGATGAAACTCATAGATGCATGCCGAGAGCGCATTTTCTCTCGTAAATCAAATTTGCATTTTTTAGTCGCAAACGACGAAACTTACGCTCTAGCTGCCTAAGGGCAGCTTGTCCGCTTCACTGAATACTTGTGGTCAGTGAACCCGACTGAAGCGAACGCACACAAGTCCGTATAGAGTCACGCTTCGGGGCTTTATACCAAACTTAGAAGATCGCTCACTGTACCCTGTTCGTCGGGTCACTTTGGGTTAAAATAATAGACGATATCTAAGCATGTAGTATTCTCGAGTGTAGTGCTTGCGGACGCGGGTTCAAATCCCGCCACCTCCACCAAAATTCTTTCCGAAGTAATCCATCGGAATCTAAAAAAGCCTTAAACATCAGTGTTTAAGGCTTTTTTATTGCCTGTATTGTCCGACCCTATCCTAAGCTGTTTGACCCTATTTTTGCTTTTAGTGGGTCAAAATTGGGACAATTTGACCCACTAAATAAGTTTAATTATGTGGGATAAAGAGATGTCGCTTACTGATGTGCTGTGTAAAAAAGCATTACCGAAGGAAAAACAGTACCGCCTTTCTGATAGTAATGGTCTGTCTTTACGAATAGATCCGAATGGGAAAAAATATTGGTCTGTCAGATACACGGAAAATGGACAAAGGAAGTCTAAAGCATTAGGTATCTATCCTGAGCTAAGTTTAAAGCGTGCAAGGGAGATCGGTAAGCGTCCGCTGAATCCCACTTTTTCTAACTCATTAATACCGCGATAGTGTCCACTAAATTTTAAGTGGACACCTATTTATGGATTTGAAGACAGT
>LUOR01000055.1 GCA_001626925.1 Moraxellaceae bacterium REDSEA-S32_B1 | reverse complement strand
TTTCACAGATGCTTGCGACTACGGATGCTTTTTAGGCGATACGAGGCAGGAATGAGGAGGTTTAGTCATTCTAAATGACTCATTCATAACGAAGTAGCGCCAAAAAGCATTCTAGTCCTGAAAGGTTATCGCTAAAACTGCCATAAACTTCGTTATGAAACTTGGCAAGGGAGTAACCATTCCCTGCGTTTCATGCCTCGTTTCTGTAGTTTTAGCGGATAACGCAATGCATGGTTGAAATATCAACAGACCCTAACACAGCGTCGCATTCATCGACTGATTTAAATTACAAAACATTCAATATTTTCGCTAAATAGTGCAATCATTTAACTTCACTTTGCATAAAGTATGCTTTTACATACTAAAATGCACCATTCGCCACAGGAATTACACAAAACTTAGAATTTTCTCCATTTTATTCGTTTTGAAAAACAGTAAGATGTGCTCACAAACCTTAAAACAGGAAAAGTAAAAATGTCTTTTTTTCAAAAAACAGCTTATGCCTTAACCATTACGACAATGGTTGCTTCTCCTATCATGGCAACGCAGACTTATGCTGCGGCGGCATCCACTCAAGTCGCAACCAACAACTTGGTTAAACAGTTGAGTGCGATTCAAAACTTAACAGCTGATTTTGAACAAAGCACCAAACTGACCAATCCAAAAACTAACCAAAAGAAAAACCAACCCATGCCACAGCACATGAACCAAAACTTCACAGGTCAAATGAAAGTGGCACGTCCTGGTAAGTTTTACTGGAAAACCGTGAAACCTGCGGAGCAAACCATTGTGACCACAGGTCAATCGGTATGGATTTATGATCCTGATCTACAGCAAGCGGTAAAACAACAGTTGGATGACCAAGTGGCGAATACACCTGCACTGCTATTATCAGGGAATGCTGAGCAAATCATGCAAGCTTATGAAGTCAGCCAACCTGATGCGAAAAAGACTTACTACAGTCTAACCCCGAAGAATGATGAAGGCGCATTTGAGCGTCTATTGATTAGCTTTGGTAAAAACAAAGCGCCGAGTCTAATGATCCTGCAAGATGCGATGGGTCAGACCACGACGATTAAGTTTAAGAATACCAAACTGAATGCCAACATTGATCAAAGCGTATTTAACTTTACGCCACCTAAAGGCACAGACATCATTGAGCAATAATTCACATCAGTGAAACTGCTCAATTGAAATTAAAATTCTCAATTTTAAAAACCTCGTTTGTTCGCAAGCGAGGTTTTTTCTTACAAGAATCAAGCATTCGTTTAAACTTACTTTTAAACATGTTGATTTTCTAATTGCTTCATTCCAATCCAATGCTTCGCAAACTGATACGCCGCACGACCCGAACGCTGTCCACGCATCTGACTCCAACGCAGTGCCTCAGCACGTGTTTCATCGTTCAACACCAAATCTGCTTTACTCAGCCAATGTGTCACCACTTCCAAATAAAGCTGTTGACCCATTGGATAAAAGGACAACCACAAACCAAAACGATCGGATAAAGAAATCTTCTCCTCGACTGCTTCTTGGGGATGTAGCTCATCATATTGCGGGACATCAACTTTACGCACTGGCGTGTTTTCGTGCATAAATTCAGGGAGTAAATGACGACGATTTGAAGTCGCATAAATTAGAATATTTTCCGCACCTGATTGTAATGAACCATCTAGCGCACTTTTTAGACTCCGATAATTTTCATCTTCTGCATTAAAAGCCATATCATCACAGTAGACGATGTACTTTTCCTGACGATCTTTGATGAGCTCACGAATGATCGGCAAATCTTTCAGATCATCACGCTCTATCTCAATAATGCGCAAACCTTGCGATTGGAAATCAGTCAATAACGCACGAACCAAAGACGACTTCCCTGTGCCTCTTGCCCCTGTCAAAAGTACATCGTTAGCAGGAAAACCGTGCAGAAATTGCTGTGTATTTTGCACCAACTTTTCTTTTTGACGGTCAATACCTTTGAGATCATCAAGGTGTATGGCTTTTGGCGCATGGATTGCCAGTAATTGCTGATCTTTCCATATATACGCAGGCGCACTAAAATCCACCTCTTGCTTGAGCGCAGGGAGTTGCTGTTGCACTTGTTTGGCAATCTGTTGTAATAATTCAATAAAATGATCGGGAAGCTCAAGCTGCGCCATATTTACCGCCAAAAAGAAACGATGGAAAGCGTTATTGTAAATCGAATATGATCTTCACAGATGAGAAATTGTATTGAATTTAGCCAATTAAGCAGTTTTCTATGGAAAAAATTTGCCAAGACTAAAAAAAATTTATAATATAGCGCCCACAGGAAGCGTGGCAGAGCGGTTTAATGCACCGGTCTTGAAAACCGACGAGGGTGTGAGTCCTCCGTGAGTTCGAATCTCACCGCTTCCGCCAAATATTAAAACCCTTAATCATTCAAGGGTTTTTTATTGTCTAGTAAAAAGTAATTGATTCGACATCAAAAAATTACAATGAATAGATATATTGATTGAAAACCCTAGTCATAGGTTAAAGTATTCATATCGTTGACATTCCGACAATTGTGTTAATTGGGTTAAATTAAAGCAAAATAAAGCTTTAAAACATTTTTTGCCAATCCATCGAAAATGAAGTTTAAGCCCAAATCACCAAGATCGCCGCCACAACCACTAAGAACAATCCCAAATGATCGCTTTTTGCCAACTTTTCTCTAAAGAAGAATGCAGAAATCACCAAACTAAATAAAATCTCAATCTGCCCTAGCGTCTTCACCAATGCCACGCTTTGCATACTCATCGCACTAAACCAACCTAAAGATGCAAGAAAGCTACAGACACTCACCTGAAACGTCAGTCGCTTGTTCTGCCACATTTTCTGCAAAGTCTGCACGTTAAAGATGCCTAAAAAGATCAGCATAATCGTCGCTTGAAAGCCAATTACTAGACACAGCACCCAAGCAGCTCGAATCAAAAAAGGTAAATTCCCAAGCTCAAGGCTTGCTTCACGTACTAATAATGATGTGATTGCAAAGCTTAAACCACTACCGATACCAATGCTTAAAGTCTGCCAAGACAGCTTAATTTGTCCTGTACCCTTACTCAGTAGAAAAACGGCGATACCACCAATCACTACGCCCAACCAACCAAATCCATCGAGATATTCTTGCAAAAACAACACACCAATGATTGCTGCCAATATAGCCTCACTCTTTGCCAAGCCAACGCCGATTGCATAGTTCTTTTGTTTAAAGAGCATCACCATTAAGGCGGTTGCTAAGATTTGGCTTAATCCTGCAATGACAATGTATATCCAAAATCGAGGTGTAAAATGAATTGTTTCGACTTGAGGCGTTTGTTGATAAAGCAAAAATAGATAAGCAATCGCAAAAGGCCATGCAAAAATAAATCGAGCTAAAGTCACACCGTAGACATCGACATGATGACTGAGTTGCTTTTGAAAGGCATTACGCCATGCCTGCATAAACGCCGCCATGACCGTAAATGCTATCCACGCCATCGTATGCCCCCACATCACAATTTTTTTGCAATGAATTAAAATTAAATAAAAAAGCACGATTCAGCCGAATACTTAAGCAAGCGGCTGAATACGTTATATTAATCGATTCTCAATGCAAATTTTTTCTTATTTTCCATATATGTATTTTTTAAACTTATGTATTTTTTAAGCTACTGCTCGGTATATTCCGGCTCACGCTTGATATACATTAGCGCAATCAATAATGTCACACAGATAAATGCAAAGATGATGTTTTTCCAAGTCAGCTGCATCATAGCGCACGCTCATCAGGCTGATCTTGAGATTGATTCAATCGAATACTCGATAGCGGAATTTCCAAATCGCCTTTTTTAATCTTAATCGACAAAATATTTTGTACATCGATATTCAGCGTTTCTTTGACAGAAGTGGTGGTCTTGGACAGGAATGGTGGTCTTGATAGGTACATGATTGTCAAAATACACCCCTTGAGTGGAATATCTAAGGATTCTTTGATTGGAATGGTCGCATCAATCGTGCCTGAGACATCGATATCTAAGGCATCGTCAAATTTGACTTTGGCTTGTAGTGGCTTTTACAGATCGATATCCACCGCTTGATTCTCATGTGGTACATAAATACTAAACTGCCGGAATACAAATATCGCTAATGCAACACCGATTATGGTCGCCAAAATAATAAATAGGGAGATGCCAAATATTTTCTTGGTCTGCAAATCTAAGTCCTTGATCGCACTTTCTTTGGTTTTACTTTGGCGGAAAATATTTTGAACTACTGCAATAATTTTAACAAGTTGTGCGAACTCTTTGTGAAATTATGCGAATGCTTAATGAGAATCAAACCTCCAGCAATAAAAAACCCAGTCCGAAGACTGGGCTAAATCTGAACGAAAACCTATTCAATAAAGCATTATAAAACAATCTAAAAATGAATTATTTTTCAGCAGGTACTTTCGGGTAACTCACATCACACATTTGCTCTGCGATACGGAGTACCTGACAGCTATAGCCAACTTCATTGTCATACCAAACATATGCAGTTAAATGATTCCCTGAAGAAATCGTGGCTTGTGCATCATAGACACCCGCGGTGCGTGAGCCGATGAAGTCACTTGAAACCACTTCAGTCGAGTTGGTATAGCCGATTTGACCTTGTAGATTCGATACAATTGAGATTTGACGGATATATTCGTTCACTTCGTCACGATCAGCAGGATTTTCAAGGGTTAAGTTCAAGATCGCAAGCGATACATTTGGCGTTGGTACACGTACTGAGTTACCCGTCAATTTACCTTTAAGCTGTGGCAATGCTTTAGCAACTGCTTTGGCCGCACCAGTTTCAGTGATGACCATGTTAAGCGTCGCCGCACGACCACGACGATCTGCTTTGTGATAGTTATCAATCAAGTTTTGATCGTTAGTGAATGAGTGAACAGTTTCAACGTGACCATTGATCACTTTATATTTTTCATCAATGACTTTAAGCACTGGTGTAATGGCATTGGTAGTACAGCTCGCAGCAGAGATGATTTTGTCTTCATCTAAGATGTCTGCTTGGTTTACGCCATATACCACATTTTTCATGTCGCCTTTGCCAGGTGCAGTCAATACAACACGGCTCACACCTGCGCATTGTAAGTGTTGGCTTAAGCCGTCGACATCACGCCATTTACCAGTGTTGTCGATCAATAATGCGTCATTGATTCCATAAGCGGTATAGTCGATCTCACTTGGATTAGAGGCATAAATAACTTTGATAAAATGACCATTTGCGATGATTGCTTCATTTTCTTCATCAACAGAGATCGTCCCTGCAAATGAACCGTGAATTGAATCACGACGTAGCAACGATGCACGTTTTTCCAAATCGCCGTCCGCAGTTTTACGCACAACGATTGCTTTTAAGCTCAAGCCACGACCTAGACCAGATTGACCGATGATCAAACGTGCCAAGATACGACCTATACGACCAAAGCCATACAGTACAACGTCTTTGGTGTCACAGCTTTGTGGTTGATTTTCGATTGGCTTGACTGCATTGGCAACAAAAGCATCTACGTCACCGCCTTGTGCTTTGTATTCGATCGCCAATTTACCTAAATCGACTTCCGCAGAACCGATATTGTCGATTTTGACCAAAGCTTCAAGAAGCGGAATTGTATCAACAACAGAAAGCTCAACATCCATCATCCGAGTACGACGGTGCGCTTTCAAAATTTGAATCACAGAACGATTCACCAATGAGCGAGCATAGATAGAAGTGACAATATTTTTTTCACGATATAACTGACCAATTAAAGCGATCATGCGCTCGGCAATTTCTTCGCGGTTTTTCCAACGACCTTGATGTTCTTGATGTAGGGCGATGATAGTGTCTTTACTCACGGGTGACGTCCTCTAGTGAATGTAGGTGAAACAGTTGTCAGTTGACGAATCATGCGTCAAAACAAAAGACAATGTCTCTAAAAAATGCCCACATTCTAAAGGAAAATGCTTATTTTTAAAATCAAAATTGAAAATTAATACTTGATCGCTATTGAGTATTTCATGTCGCTCAAAAGTGAGTTAGCTCATCAACTCCAACTTACTATTGCTATATTGCTGATTATGATCAACAAAAATCATATTATCCGTATCAAAGCCTTGTTCACGTGCATAACCAAGGTAGTCATCAACAATACGAGGATCAAGATTGGACTGACGTGAAAACAACCATAGTCGTGTGCGTTTTTTATTTCCGACGATGCAGACTTGGTAAGCGTCATCAATGCGCAAAATCCAAAAATTGGTCTTCTTGGCTTTCTTTAAGACCTTGGGTGTGTAGCTCACTAAATATTGGCTATTGTCAGGGGGATTTTTAACAATGGCCTCACCTGAGATTTGGATCACTCGCCCTTGTTTATTTTGATAACGCAAACTCGTCGTCAGCTTATTTTTATCAATCACATGATATTCATAAGTGATGTGATGAAATGATTTGCGTTCAAGGCTGACAGGTTTACGTGCAATCTCGAACCACGTACCACTAAAACGATGCAAGTCAACATTGCTTGCGACTTTCATTTTCTTTGGAATCATTCCCCAGACAATACGACCAACGCCAACACCTGCTAGGGCGGCGGCGCCAATTGCGATCTTCAATCCACGAATTTTTTTTTCTTGGCTTGTGATACTCATATTTACGTAAATCCCTACTCGCGCACTTTTGTCTTCGTGCTACAAAATATAGAGTAAAACACCTATTTTCGACAAGGGTATTGTCGAACAATTCCCAAGTCTTATTTCTGTCATATTAAAATGAATAAAATTTTATCTAAAATAGGGTCTGTTGACATTTCACAAATGCTTGCGACTACGGATGTTTTTTAGGCGATACTAGGCAGTAATGAGGAAATTTAGTCATTCTAAATGACTCATTGCTAACGACGTAGCGTCGGAAAACATCCTTGTACCCCGCTGCGCCTTGCGCTGCAAACAAAGCAATGCTTTGTTCTTGCTCAGGGTTATCGCTAAAACTGCCATAAACTTCGTTATGAAATTTGGTAAGGGAGTGACCATTCCCTTCATTTCATGCCTCGTTTCTGTGGTTTTAGCTGATAACGCAATGCATGGCTGAAATGTCAACAGACCCTAAATGACTTAATTTTCAAATTCTCCAAAAACTATTTTAACAACTGCGCTTTTAAGCGCAAGATTTCATCTCGCAGTCGAGCAGCTTGTTCAAATTGAAGCTCTTTTGAGGCTTTCATCATTTCTTTTTCCAGTTTATTGATGTGCTTGGCAAAGAGCTTTGGATCGGCGATCAAGTGTTGTTCATCATCACTCAATGTTTTTTCCATTGGCAAATTGGCAAGTTCCGCATCTTCATCATAGACCTCGCCAGTGTCGATCTCTTTGATCACTTGACGTTTGGCACTGCGTGGCGTAATGCCATGTTCTTCATTGAACTGGATTTGCTTATTACGACGACGCTCGGTTTCATCCATAGCTTTTTGCATTGAATCGGTTATGCGATCTGCATAGAGAATCGCCTTACCTTTGATGTTACGAGCTGCACGACCAATGGTTTGAATCAGTGAACGCTCAGAGCGTAAGAAGCCCTCTTTATCGGCATCGAGAATCGCCACCAACGACACTTCAGGCATATCCAAACCTTCACGCAATAAGTTAATTCCAACAAGGACATCATGCACGCCTGTACGCAGTTCATGGATAATTTTCACTCGTTCAACCGTATCAATGTCGGAATGCAGATAAGCGACTTTGACACCGTATTCTTGTAAATAACTGGTCAAATCTTCCGCCATACGTTTGGTCAAGGTGGTGACGAGTACACGTTCATTCAGCTCTTTGCGAATGTTAATTTCGGATAAGACATCATCGACTTGGGTTAAAACTGGACGGATTTCGATTTCAGGGTCAATCAATCCTGTTGGACGCACCACTTGCTCGACCACTTGTGCCGATTGTTCCAATTCATAATTGGCTGGTGTCGCAGACACATAGATGGTATCAGGCGTAATGCGCTCCCATTCTTCAAATTTCATCGGACGATTGTCCAAGGCACTTGGCAAGCGGAAACCATAATTGACCAAATTTTCTTTACGTGAGCGGTCGCCTTTGTACATCGCACCGATCTGTGGAATGGTCACATGCGACTCATCAATGATCAGCAAGCCATCTTCAGGTACATAATCAAACAAAGTCGGCGGTGCAGCACCAACTTCACGCCCTGATAAATGTCGTGAATAGTTTTCAATACCATTGCAATAGCCAAGCTGTTGAATCATTTCTAAATCATAACGTGTGCGCTGTTCCAGTCGCTGTGCTTCGACCAATTTGTCGTTGTTTTTAAAAAATTCCAGTTGCGATTTTAGCTCTGTCTTGATTGTACCAACAGCACGCTCCAAACTCTCTCGTGGCGTGACATAATGACTTTTTGGATAAATCGTCACTCGTGGTACTTTGCGCACCATCTTCCCAGTGAGTGGATCAAACCATTTAATGGATTCAACTTCATCATCAAACAGCTCAATACGAATCGCATTCTGCTCCGATTCCGCAGGAAACACATCGAGAATTTCACCTCGAATCCGATAGGTGCCTCGGGTAAATTCGAGTTCATTGCGACTATATTGCATCGCCACCAAACGACGAATCAGATCATCTCGATTGACTTGATCACCTTCGACCACGTGCAACAGCATTTGCATATAGGCTTCAGGATCACCCAAACCATAGATCGCCGACACCGATGCAATGATAATCGCGTCACGACGCTCTAACAGTGAACGCGTCGCCGAAAGTCGCATTTGATCAATGTGGTCGTTAATCGAAGCATCTTTTTCAATAAAAGTATCCGACGACGGCACATAGGCTTCTGGCTGATAATAATCATAATAGCTAACAAAATACTCCACCGCATTGTGTGGGAAAAATGCTTTAAACTCGCCGTAAAGTTGCGCCGCCAAAGTCTTGTTATGTGCCATGATAATGGTCGGGCGTTGCGTCTGCGCGATCACATTCGCCATGGTGTAGGTTTTCCCCGAACCCGTCACACCAAGGAGCAATTGATTTTTCTGCCCTTGCTCAAGTCCTGCTACCAATCGCTCGATCGCCTGTGGCTGATCACCCGCAGGGGCAAAATCGGTGACGAGTTTAAAGGCTTGAGATTCGCTCACAGGACACTCCAAGAATAAGAGAAGGGAATAATCAAAAATGAATTAAGATGATGATCAATATAATGGGGCTAAATTAACAGAATTAAAGCATAGCAAAGTAAGAAAGAAAATTGACAGTACACTTGTAAAATCCTCAATCTTGACTTGACCAAAGCCTGCCATACACGCAAGATAAAATCATTCTGTAATTCAACAAAAATAGAAGTTATCTATGCCCTATCAATATCACGATGAAACCCATATCCACCAACTTCCCGAAGATACGATTTTTGTCTTTGGTAGTAATCTTGCAGGCAAACACGAATGTGGCGCAGCGCTCACGGCGTATGAACATTTTGGCGCAATGACACATTTTGGTCGAGGCTGGGCGGGACAGAGTTTTGCTATTGCTACAGCAAATGAACATCAGCAAGCGATGCCGATTCATCAAATTGCACATTATATTGACGACTTCAAAATCTACACAAAGAATCATCCACGACAGACGTATTTTGTCACAGCAGTAGGCTGTGGTCATGTTGGCTATGATGCCAAAGACATTGCGCCACTGTTCCAAGGTATTTCTGAGAATGTGATTTTGCCGATGCGGTTTAAGGTGTATTTGGATAAATAAGGATTAAAAATTTTTCAAAAAAAAGCCCTCAACGAATTAAGGGCTTCCTATCTTTAAGATGTGT
>LUOR01000054.1 GCA_001626925.1 Moraxellaceae bacterium REDSEA-S32_B1 | reverse complement strand
GCTGCCGACACATAAAGTGACCCAGATTGAAGAGTTACTGCCACACTGCTGGAAACCTAAATCGAATTAAAATTGGTATGGGATTCAGCGGACGCTTACAAAAAATGATCTAGCTTGCAGCAACCTTTTTCACCACGATTGACCCAAGCGAATAGCCTGCGCCAAATGAGCACAGTACGCCATACTCCCCGACTTTGACCTCATGCCCAGTCTTGTGCATCGCAATGATCACGCCTGCCGATGAGGTGTTGGCATATTCATCAAGGACGATTGGCGCACGCTCTTTCTCAATATCTTTACCCAAAAGAAGCTTTAGAATCAAAGCATTCATATTGGCATTGGCTTGATGTAACCAAAAGCGTTTTGGTGCATTGACATCAATGTTTAACTGACCAAGTTGTGCAGTAATGGTCGATGCAACTAATGGTGAAACTTCTTTAAAGACTTTGCGCCCATCTTGTTTAAATAACAGACCTTTGGTCGCCTCTTCACTTGAGTTCAGGAAGCCGAAATTATTACGGATATTATTCGAAAACTTAGTCACAAGCTGACAGTCGAGTATCTCAAAACCTGCCTTCGTATCCGTCTGCTCAACGATCGTTGCAGTTGCCACATCACCAAAAATAAAGTGACCATCACGCGCGCCAAAATCATTATGTGCAGAAGTGATTTCTGCATTCACCACCAAGACACATTTTGCACCGCATTTGATCGCATCATGCGCCTGCTTGATGCCAAATGTCGCCGCCGAACACGCCACATTCATATCATACGCATAGCCTTCGATACCGAGCGCATCTTGGATTTCGATCGCTACCGCAGGATATGCACGCTGCATATTTGAACAGGATAAAATCACTGCATCCACATCAGCTGCCGTCACGCCTGCTGCTTCCATCGCCATTTTTGCAGCTTTGACACCGATTTCCGCTTGGATCGAGATTTCATCATTAGAACGCTCACGTAGCTTTGGACGCAGTCGATTGATATCTAATACGCCAGACTTTTCCACCACATGACGAGATTTAATCCCAGACGCTTTTTCAATGAACTCTGGTGTTGAACCACGTAATTCTTCAAGCTCTCCACGTGCAATCGCATCAGCATTTTTTGCATTGTATTGCTCCACATAAGCATTTAAGCTCGCAACCAACTCTTCGTTGCTAATGGACTCAGGTGGTGTGTACAACCCTGTGCCAGTGATACGAATGCTCATGTAAAACTCCTTATAACTGTGTTCACAACATCATCTATGAACGACTTATTTCTCAATCTTAAATTTGGCAATTGATGCAATTTAAGACTTAATGCCTAACTCATCCCAAGCCTTTTGCAAACGCTTGGAAGATATGGCGAATTTGGTTTTCATTGGCTGTGCAAACAATGAAATACGCAGCTCCTCAACCAATGGGTAAAAGTCTTGCGTATGTTTACGAGGTGTGTTGAAAAGCTTATCCATCCATGGATCAATGATTTCTATAGCATCTTGATCTTTGTTAAGATTATGCGCTAATCGCTCCAAACGCAATTGCAAAGCTGCTAAATATCGTGGATATTCTAGCCAAATCGCATTTTTTTGCTGATAAACAAAATCCTCTAACTGCATCAAATCCAATTGATCTTCGATATCATCGACACTGCGCGCAAAGACATTGATATCTACAGTTAAAAGCATCTGCCTGATCGACTGCCAAGTCAGATAAATCTCGGACAAAGTCTGTAACACAGTCTGACCAATGGATAAAAACTGCTGTTTGCAAAACTGAAGTAACTTATCAAAACTTTGCGCATCTGTCGCGTCAGCATGATTGACCGTCTTAAGTTGCTCACGATCAACCGCCAAAGCGTGTTCATCTAAACAGCGTTGTAAGGTGGCATAAATTAATATCTGTTCAAGCTTTTGCTTATTACCCAATGGTGCAAATGCCAAAGCAAATGGCTTGCTAATTTGCTTTTTCAACTGGCGCTCTAAATCACCCAATTGCAAATGGATCAAATGAATTAAGCCTTCACGATGCACTTGCGTGGCTTGCTCAACATCATGGAATTGCTGAATCACCACACCAATCGTTTTATCATTTAAATCCACATCTTGGAATGCGACTTTCGGTGCAAGTGCTTGATAACACTGTACCACCACACCAGACACTTTCGTGGCAGATTCAAATACAAAATCTTGCGGAAACTCGGTAAATGCGCCTTTGGATTCGATCACTGGACGTTGGGTTTGCAACTGGCAACGTGCTTGCAATTCGTCCAAATCTCGCCCATGGGCAATGATTTTTTTACGATCATCAATAACTTTGATCAACGGCAAAAGATAATTGGGCAATGATTCCAAACTAAAATCAGTTGCTAGAATTTGTTCGGCACGCAATTTAAATGCAAGCACATCACAAATATGCTTTTTCAAATCTTGCTCGCTCAAATTCTGATGAATTTTTCTCGCCGTATCTGGAATTGGCACCAGTTGACGACGTTTATCTTTGGGTAGATTTTTTAGTAAGGCTTCGATCAACTCCAATCGCCATCCTGCAATACCCCACGACCAACGAGCTTGATCAATCTGCGACAAGGCTTGCACAGGAATCGTCACCACTGCACCATCTTCATCATGGCTTGGATCAAAACGATAATTCACCGCAAAGCGCAATTGTCCATTATGAATAAAGTCTGGAAATTGGTTTGTCGTTGGTCGATCACTTTGCCACAGCGCATTTTCATCAAAAAATAAAATCTTGGGCTGTTTTGGCTCAACCGAAGCACGCCACTCATCGAAACTACGCCGAGAAGCAACGTCTTTAGGAATACGCTCGGCATAAAACTGATACAGGGCTTCTTCATCGACGATTAAATCTCGACGACGTAGCTTATCTTCCACTCGTTCAACTTCTTGTAATTTTTGTACGTTATGCACCAGAAACGGTGGGTTTTGTCCGAGCTGATTAGCGACCAAGGCATCTCGTAAGAAAATCTCATGCGAAGCTTCGACATCGATTTTTTCAAAATTGACCAATTGCTTGGCTTGGATAATTAGACCAAATAATGAAATCTGTGCATAAGCATTGACCACACCATTTTTCTTCGACCAATGTGGCTCAAAATAGTGATATTTCAACAAATCTCGTGCCGCAAGCAAAATCCATTCAGGTTCAATCTTGGCAAGGGTTCGAATAAAGACTTGCGAGGTTTCCACCATTTCAAATGCCATCACCCACGGCACTTGCGCCTTGTGCAGACTACTGGCAGGGAAAATCCGTGCTTTTTGCTGACGCACTGCTTGATAGACATTGCGCTCATCGGTCTTTTGCGCAATAAAGGACAATAAGCCTGTTAACAGTGCACGATGCAGATTTTCATAATTTGCATTTTGACCAGTGCTTTGCTCTTTACTTTTCTCAGAATTTTTTTCGGCACCTGTCTTAGAGCTGCCATTAGTCATGTCATTTATCGACATGCCAAGCTGTTCTGTCATCTCACGCAACTGCTGATAAGTCTGCCGCCACTCACGCAGGCGTAACCAACTCAGAAAATGCTGACGCGCAAACTGACGGCGCTTATTTTCACTGAGTTGATGCTCTTTTTTGAGATTATCCAGTGTATTCCACAGCTTGAGATAAAACAGAAAATCAGAATCGGCTTCTTTAAACAGCGCATGTTTTTGATCGGCTTGGGTTTGTTTATCGGCAGGACGTTCCCGAGGATCTTGTACCGCTAAGGCACTAACGATCACCAATGTTTCCGCTAAAACACCAAAATGTGCCCCACCCACAAGCATACGTGCTAGGCGTGGATCAATCGGCATTTTCGACATGGTTTGACCGACTTTAGTGAGTTCGTCTTTACGCTCATTCAACGCACCTAATTCGATCAACAATTTCCGTCCATCATTAACCAAACGATGATCTGGTGGCTCAATAAAATCAAATTGTTCCAAATTGCCCAGACCGAGACTTTGCATCTGCAAAATCACCGAAGCAAGATTAGTACGTTTAATTTCAGGTTCAGTAAACTCAGGACGAGATTGAAAATCTTCCTCGCTATACAGACGAATACAGACACCTGCTGCGATACGACCACAGCGACCTTTACGCTGATTGGCCGCCGCTTGGGAAATTGCCTCAATCGGTAAGCGTTGCACTCGAGAGCGATAGCTATAACGTGAAATCCGAGCAAAACCACTATCAATGACGTAGCGAATATTCGGCACCGTCAAAGCTGTTTCTGCGACGTTGGTGGCGATAATAATGCGTCGTCCTTTACCACTTGGGCTAAAGATTTTCTGCTGTTCGGACAATGCTAAACGTGCATAGAGTGGCAACACTTCGGTATGCCGTGGACCATATTTTTCTAGCGTTTCTTGAAGCTCTCGAATCTCTTGCTCGGTACTAGAGAAGACCAGAATATCGGCATATTCGGGATGACCTTTGGCCTCAGCATCAGCAAAACACTCTTCAACTGCTTGCACCACCGCACGTGGCAGATTTTCTTCAAAATCGTCAAATTCATCATCATCACTCCCGCCAATGGTCATCTCTGAAATTGGACGGTAACGCACTTCAACAGGGAAGCTGCGCCCTTCGACTTCAAAGATCGGCGCATCATGAAAATATTGGCTAAAGCGATTCACATCGAGCGTTGCCGAGGTAACAATGATTTTTAAATCTGGGCGTTTCGGTAAAATGTTTTTCACATAACCCAAAATAAAGTCAATATTCAGCGAACGCTCATGCGCTTCATCAATAATAATCGTATCGTACTTGGTCAAATAGCGATCATGCGCAAGCTCAGCAAGCAAAATCCCGTCGGTCATCAGACGCACGAAAGAATCCTGATTGCCCTGTTCATTAAAACGGACTTTAAAGCTAATGCTTTTACCCAGTGGTTCTTTAAGTTCTTCTGCGATACGTTGTGACACACTACGAGCTGCAAGACGGCGTGGCTGGGTATGTCCAATCAATCCAGTCAATCCACACCCTGCCAACATGGCGATCTGTGGAAGCTGCGTAGTTTTGCCCGAGCCTGTTTCCCCTGCAACGATGATCACTTGATGTTGTTGAATCGCTTCTATCAATTTGTCCGCATATTGGCTGACAGGCAAATCTTGATTGAGCGAAATTTCAGGTAAACGACTTTGACGTTCGATGACTTTTTCATGCGAACTATGCAAAAGCTGTTGGTACTTTTCTTCGGCAACTGTTTTCAGGGTGTAGGGATGTTTTTTGCGTAGCTTGCGGATGTGACAACAATTTTTCCTAATCGAATACAGTAAATAAATTTCAACAGAAATTTTAAGGCAGTCATTTTACTCTTTTTTTATCATCTTTGCTTTGTTTCGCCGATCTTTTGGACATAAACGACGTTTCGCTACTTTACTGTCATATCTAGTGACGATTTTTACTGCAATCTCGTGTAGAAATTATGCAAAAATCACGCAATTGACCTTGAATTTAAACCAAGACTCCTTACATTAATGTACAGCGAGAAGCGATGGTAAGTTGAATTACTATTTAATTTTCCGATTAAAGGTATGTAAAAATACTGTTTCACCAATCGAAGAAAATCACTTACTCTATTTTCCGAGTTAAAACATTTACTCTTTTCTTTTCATGATCTGAAATAAGATCATACACATGGAGATATATAATGAGCTTGATTAATACTGAAGTTAAACCTTTTAAATCAACTGCATACCACAATGGCCAATTCGTTGAAGTGACTGAAGCTGATCTTAAAGGCAAATGGTCTGTTGTATTTTTCTACCCAGCGGATTTCACATTCGTTTGCCCAACTGAGCTTGAAGACTTGGCGGACAACTATGCAGAATTCCAAAAATTAGGCGTAGAAATCTATGGCGTATCAACTGACACGCATTTCACCCACAAAGCATGGCACGACACTTCAGAAGCGATCAAAAAAATCCAATACCCATTGATCGGCGATCCAACTTGGACGTTGTCTAAAAACTTTGACGTTTTAATTGAGTCTGACGGTCTTGCAGATCGTGGTACGTTCGTGATCGATCCAGAAGGTAAAATCCAAATCGTTGAAATCAACGCTGGTGGTATCGGTCGTGATGCATCTGAACTACTTCGCAAAGTCAAAGCTGCACAATACGTTGCTGCGCATCCTGGCGAAGTTTGCCCTGCAAAATGGAAAGAAGGTGACTCTACACTTGCGCCTTCAATCGACCTTGTTGGTAAAATCTAAGCGACAACTGAGCTGAAAAGCTAAGTGCATTTATCCCATCCCCGCTGTTGAAATCATGTGTATAGCGCAAGCCATGATTTCACATCAACCGATGAGATAAATCGCAAGATCGTAAAAAGGACAGCATGTGCTGTCCTTTTTTTATTTATATCAATCAATAAAATACCCAAATCAAGTAACTGATGCTACTTTGAAATATTTCTTCCTAAGCCACATCGCCACACTCACTAAGGCAATCAACACAGGCACTTCAACCAAAGGCCCAATTACCGTGGTAAATGCCACAGGAGACGCCAAACCAAAGGTCGCAATCGCCACTGCAAGTGCCAACTCAAAGTTATTCCCTGCGGCAGTAAAGGAGATTGCCACCGTTCTTGGATAGTCATTGCCCATCCATTTACTCATGAAGAAACTGATAAAAAACATCGCCACAAAGTAAATCGTCAATGGAATGGCAATACGAATCACATCCATCGGCAAGCTCACCACATCAGCACCTTTTAAGCTAAACATCGCCACGATGGTAAACAATAACGCCAATAAACTGAGCGGGCTGATTTTCGGTAGAAATTCATTTTGATACCATGTTAAGCCGTTTTTCTTGACCAAAACCAATCGTGTTAAAAAACCGAGTAAAAATGGAATACCTAAATACACCAACACCGCATGAGTGATTGTCCAAAAGCTCACATCAATCACTTGCGATGCCACACCAAAATACGGGGGTAAAAAGGTGAGGAACAACCACGCATAGGTACTAAAAAAAACGATTTGGAAAATACTGTTAAATGCCACCAATGCCGCAACGTATTGATTGTCACCACATGCCAAGCCATTCCACACCAAGACCATGGCAATACAACGTGCCAATCCAATCAAGATCAAACCCGTCATATATTCAGGATAATTCTGCAAAAAGATAATCGCCAAAGCAAACATCAGACACGGTGCAATTAACCAGTTTTGAATCAAGGACAATGCGAGTGTGCGCTTATCCTCAAAGACTTTGGGCAATGCAGCGTAATCGACTTTGGCAAGTGGTGGATACATCATCAAAATCAAACCAATCGCAATCGGAATATTCACCGTGCCTACGCTCATCTGATGCAAGGCATCCGAAGCCTGCGGAACAAATACCCCAATCGCCACGCCTAAGCCCATGGCAATAAAAATCCATAAGGTCAAATTACGATCTAAAAAAGATAACTTTGCTTGTGCCATTTTTCTATCCGTTAATCCGTTGAGTGCGCTTTATTCAATATTGGAAATTTGATTGATTTGCTTGGTCAATTCTGTTCGTGTCAAATTATTCAAATCTAAGGCAAATAAGGCATCCAAACGACGATTGATATGCTCAACAGTGCGCATAAAGGCTTCTAACTTTTGATCTTCGGCTAAGTCTAAATGTGATGGATCAGACAATCCCCAATGTGCCTTGATTGCCCCACCGAGATATAATGGGCAGGCTTCTTGCGCAGCTTGATCACAGACGGTAATTACCACGTCAGGCTGATATTGTTCGCAATCATCAATGGTTTTACTGGATAATCCGTCCGTAGATAAACCTAAGTTTTCTAAAGTTTTAATAGTCAGCGGATGCACTTGTCCAGTCGGCTTGCTCCCTGCGCTATAGGCAACCCAATCTCGAGGTGCCCGTTGATTAAACAGCACTTCAGATAAAATGCTACGACAACTATTGCCTGTACATAAAAACAAAAATTTCATGGTGTGTTCCTATAGTGAGGTTTCAAAAAATTGAATGGAAAATTGGCATTAATCACAATGTGTAGTAATTGATGCATGCTGTGTGTTTAAAGGTTGGTGAGAATCATCCGATACAAACAATTGGTTTAAAACCGCCACCGACCAATTAGGTAAATCAGGACTCAGGCTGTAATAGACCCACTGCCCTCGACGTTCATCATGCAAAATGGATAAATTACGCAATAACGCCAAATATCTAAACGTGTTTGATCTGATAAACATTTAAAAAAATCGGTCTGTTGCATGTCATTCAGCCTATTAGATTAAAATATTTGAAAATTCAAATATACGGATATCCATATATTATATTGTTTTGGGATAAAAAATATTACAGTTTGATGAAACTTTTAAGTTTGAAAATGTTTAACTTTGCAATTTTCTAAGCAATGAGAATTTAAAATCATCATGACACAGCTTAGGTATCATGATGATTTATTAAAATTTTATAATCCTTCCTAACCCTCCTTTACAAAGGAGGAAAATTTAGAAAGAGCGATTGTAGACTGATGAATTGGAGTTACGAATTAGAACATCAACGCCAATCCCACACCATATTGCCAACCATTTTCAGACTCGGTTTCGGCTTGCCAATCGGTTTGCTTCTGCCCTCTTTCATAAGCATAACTGACATCGATAAATGGCTTAATGCGCTTGGTGATTTCATAACGTGTTTGCACACCAACACCTATTTCGGAAAGCCCTGATTTCGAGGCATATTTTGAGTCATCACTGAGGACGATATCCAACTCCAAATACGGCTGACTAATCAACTTTTGCGTCCAGAGGAATTCACGCTCAAACTCCAAACCCAACGCCATATATTGATCTTCACCGACATAGGCATAAGCTTCTGTTTCAAAGAAATACGGTGCAAGTCCATACAATCCAAACATTGCATCTACTGTACCGCTATCATTTAGACTTTTGTCTTCACGATAGCGTAGACCTGCTTGCGCATCCCAAAAATCACTGATTTTTCGGCTATATAACGCAGACACATCGTAATGGGCTTCGCTACTTTCCCCTTTATTGACATGAGCAAGAATGAATAGACGGTTTTCATCTGTACCAATCATACTATTCAACTCAGTACTTAAAGCACCCTGCCCATCTTCATCCAGCATCCACGCCGTTTCTAAATTACTGACCTGATAAATCTGTCCGCCATGCTCTTTGAGATGTTGATTCTTCGAATCATGGGAAGCAATTTCCGTAGGTTGATGTGATTCATCATGTGCATAGCTGAGCGTACTCACCACACTAGCAAGGCACAGCAAACTTGCTTGGAAAAATGTAGAACTGTTGAAGCCAATTTGAAACTTTTTCGGAAAAGGTTTAGTGGTGTGCATGGTCTTCTCCTTTTGCGTCGCCTCGAACTTTGTCTTGGACTTTGTCTTGAGTTTTATGCTGTGTATGTGATTGTGCTTTAACTTGATCTTCATCAACTTGCGCCACGATCAACTTATTCATCATGCCTGCGCTCATGTGATAGAGCAGATGACAGTGGATTGCCCATTCACCGAGTTCATCGGCAGTAAGAAGCAGTGAAACGGTTTTATTTGGCGGGACAATGACCGTGTGTTTATTGGGTAAATCTTTTGGCGATAAACCATTTTCGAGTTGCATAAACATGCCATGCAAATGCATCGGATGCGCCATCATGCTTTCATTGACGAATTTTAAACGAATACGTTCACCATAATTCACCTTCAACGGTTCAGCATCCGTAAACTTCTTGCCGTTAATCGTCCAAATATAACGCTCCATGATGCCACCAAGTTTAATTTCGATTTCACGTTCAGGCGCACGAGTATCAGGCTGTGGCGTTAAAGATTTTAAGTCTTGATATTGCAAGGCCTTATGCCCTACTGGCGTGGAAGCATCTGCCCAACCTTCGGCGTTTTGTTCAGTCTGTTGCGTTGCTTCAGCATGATTCAATCTATCGTGATTTTTCACGCCATGATTCATTTGGGCGTGGTTCATGCTTTCATGGTTCATTGTTGAATGATCCATCGCCTGATTCATCGGCATGCTGTGATCCATTTCTGAATGGTTCATCTGTTGCATATTTTGATGGCTCATCGTTTCATGATTCATTTGCACATGATCCATCTCTGAATGGTTCATCTTTGAACGACTTGCCGAATCCGCTTGATGCGAGCCATGTCCCATATCTGCCATTGTCAGTAAAGCTCGAGGTCGAGATTCAGGAATGATCACTTTTGGCGCTGTTGTGCCTTGTTGCGTCAGGCTCGCCAAAGCAAATCCTGTACGATCGATTGACTCGGCTTGGATTTGATAATGTGCTTGTTTTGGCTCGACGATCACATCATAAGTTTCTGCCGTACCAATACGAAACTCATCGACTGACACAGGCTGTACAGGCTGACCATCAGCACTGACCACGGTCATTTTCAGGTTGGGAATGCGCACATCATAGAACGACATCGCCGAAGCATTGATAAAGCGTAAACGCACCTTTTCATTCGGAAGGAACTCACCGGTCCAGTCTTGCTCAGGTGTTTTACCATTGACTAAAAAAGTATAACCCGTCACATCGGACAGATCGGTTTTCAGCATGCGCATTTGATTCCACATTTTGCGGTCTTGCCATGTCGCACTCACGCCATTGTCTTTGATCTGTCTCCATATATCGGGCAAAGTTTCACGTTGATTTTGATAATATTCTGCGGATTTTTTTAGATTTTTCATGATCTCGGTGCTTGTAGATTCATGAAAATCTGACAGCATCACCACATAGTCACGATCGGCTTGTTCATGTTTTGCGACTGGCATTTTACCTTTGGGATAGACTACAAATGCACCGTACAAACCATCTTGCTCTTGTCCACGACTATGGGCGTGATACCAATAAGTACCGTTCTGACGAATCTTAAAACGATACTCAAAATGCCCTTTTGGCTTGATACCATGAAACTGGTTAAAACCTGGTACGCCGTCCATAATCCCTGGCAAAAGTAAGCCATGCCAATGAATCGACGTATCTTGATCTTTAAGCTGATTGTGCACATGAATCACCGCCTCATCGCCCTCTTCAAACTCAAGCAATGGCGCAGGAAATTGACCATTGACGGTGATACGTTTTAAAGGTTTACCTGTGACATTGACAGTGTTTTCGTTAATGTTTAGATGATATTCACGCACTGCGGCGATGCTCCACGACGAGCTGGCAAGCAACACGCTACACAGCAGATATTTGCTGTAATTTTGAATAGATATAGACATGTTTGTTCCTAATCATTTTTGAAAAAAATTGTGATGTGGAAAGTCGATTCCACCAAAACAGTTAAAAATGATTAGACAATCGGAGGACGCAGGATTCTCTGCCAATAGCCTGACAAGTCTTGCGCTTGATACAAGCTATTCTGAGCTAAATCATAGAAAATGATCGCCATTTCAGGAAGTAATTGCGATGTCGGAAGTACCGCCTAAGCCATGAGCTGGCAATGTAACGGTGGGCAATCGTGACAATCCTGAGATTGCATCATTTCTGCATGATGACTCGATACAGATTGATCATTACCTTTGACATGATGTTTTGAATGGTTTATCACATTGTCATGTTGCGTAGTGATCTGCATTGATTCACTACTTAATGAACTGCTGACAACTGAACCATTATAGGCATGCACAAGCGAAGACAGCGCAATGGCAAATACCATCAGCACCGCAACAGCGATATTGTGCATAAAATTGGTCATGAGTTCTAAATTGATCAATCATTCAATGAAGGGTTTAGCTTAGCCAATATTCTGAAAAAACACAATCCAAGCAACACGATGAACTCACGCAGACAACAGTCGCCTTGCGTCCCAAAATTCGTTAAGATAGCCACGTTAATTTTTAAAGTTGTGAGAATGCAAGTGACTGATCGTACTAATACGCGTATTGATGCCACCGATGTGACCGAAGAAGAGGCGCAAAACGCTGTATTTTTTGATCGTGCAGATCAGTTTATCAAACTTGCCAATGAATTTTGTCGTCCGCCAAAAGGTCAGAAAACCAATCCGACTGAGGTGCGTGGTCAAGTTGGCGCAGCGATGTTGTTCTCTGCGGCTCGCTTTAATACGTGGGTCAGTGCCAATGGCTTTAAAGATGGCGATGAGATGCGTGATGCCAAAGATCAGATTATGGCGTATTTGGTTCAGCAGTTTCAGGCGATGCTCGAAGATAACTATGATGAGTATTGTGAACAGTTTGAGAACTATCTACGCTATCGAAATATGGAAGAGTTTCATCAGAATAAAAATAAATCTTGATGATCTCTAAGCATTCAATTTTTAAAACTGCTACAACATATCTAAAGGGCTTCTGACTTTTGCTTTTGTTATATCCGTGTTAGCAGTAAGTGTAACGGACGACTTTACGACTATGAAACGAATAGTATTAATATCTTGTGTTTCCAGAAAAGGAACTACCAAAACGAAAGCTAAGGACTTATATAAAGGTCCTTTGTTTACAAACAGTTTGGCATACGGACAAGCTTTAAAACCAGACAAAATTTTTATTTTATCAGCTCATTACCACTTGCTTGACCTTGACAAAGAAATAGAACCTTATGATGTAACATTAAGTTACGTTTCACCCGAGAAAAGAGAGAAGAAACCCAAATTGAAAGTATTGACAAAAGATGAAGCTAAAAAATGGGGACAAGAAGTTTTGAAACAATTAGGAAATGTTGCAGACCTGAAAAATGACACATTCATAATTTTAGCAGGACAATCATATCTTGAACCGATAAAAAATGGCTTGACAAAAATTGAAGAACCATTGCAAGGAATTGTGCAAGGCAAAAGACCAGGTAAATTAAAAGAACTTTTAAGTGAAATAAATGATAAAAGAACTGCATAAGATATTCAATGGACTTAACAGATATTCCTTTCCATTTAAGGACAAGGAAAAAGAAATTCCAGAGAACGGCATTTATATAATTTTCGAGAAAGGAGAATTATTCGACAACTTTGACCGAATTGTTAGAGTGGGAACTCATACGGGCGATAAGCAATTACGTTCTCGACTTAACCAACACTTCGTAAAAGAAAATAAAAACAGAAGCATTTTTAGGAAAAACATTGGTCGTTGCTTATTGAATAAAGACCTAAGCCCATATTTACCATTGTGGGAACTTGATATAACTTCCAAAGCTGAAAAGGAAAAGAATTTAAAACTTCTTGACCTTGACTTTGAAAAAAAGATTGAGAAAAGAATAAGTGACTACATACAAAACAATCTTTCATTCTGCGTTTTCCAAGTTGACACCAAAGAACAAAGACTTTTTTGGGAAAGTAAAATTGTTTCGACACTTGCAAAATCAAACGAATTGAAACCTTCAAAAAATTGGTTAGGAAACTCTTCAACAAAAGACAAAATAAAAGCAAGTGGGCTTTGGCAAGTAAATGAATTATATAATGAAGCATTGACTAAAAAAGAACTTGAAACATTAAAACAAATATTATCGTGACGACTGAAAGAACACCTACTGCTAACATGCGTTTGGCGTCATGCGGGGTGACGTGCTTAAATTCAAGTTCAGTTTTCCAATTGGGCTTTAGTGCTGGTTTGACAGTTTTGTCCTCCGAAATCCCGCACGAACGCCAAGCGCCAAACCGTTATCCCAAACTACTTACTAAACCTCACCGTCTGCCCATTTTTTGGGACAAAAAATTCATCAAAATATTAACTGAAACGCACTACCCCCGTTCGTTTCAGCATTTCGCCAAGATTATTTTTTATCTTGCGCCACTGGCTGACCATATTGATCCGCCATCACCTCGACGAACTGATCCAGCTTGATATATTTTTTGATCGCCGCATTCACATCTTTGACCGTTAGCTTAATGATTTCCTGATCACGCTTGGCACGATCTATCATACTTTGATCATTTTCAAGCTGTGCGTTCAGCATCCGATGAATAATGCGATCATCTTCCAAGATCGTGGCGCGTTGCTTCATGATATCGGCTTTGGCTGCGGCAAGCTCTTGCTCAGTAATGCCCTTTTCCAAAAGTACTTTGAGCACTTTATGCACCGCTTGGCTAACCTGTGCAGAACGCCCTGCGGTATAGTTTGCACTGATAAGCAATTCGCCATTGTCCTTCTTACTATGTAATTGCAATGGACTGCCAAAGCCGTAGACCAAGCCATTTTTCTCTCGAAGCTCTTTTGCCAAGCGAGAAGACAGTTGCGAGTCGCCCAAGATATGCGCAAAGACGATCAACGCAGGCGCATCTTGGTGATACACACCAACAGGCAAGGTCAATACACTTTGATAATAACCAAACTCACGTTGTTCAGACAAGGCATGGACTTGCTGTGCATTGAGCTGTTGATAGTCAGGCGCAACCGCTTCAAAGTGTTGTTTAGTCGACCAATTTTGGAAAGCATCTTTGATATCGTCTTGCATTTTCTTGGCATCAAACTCGCCCGTCACCGAGATGCGGGCATGATTCATGGCGAAATATTGCTGATAAAACTGCTGAACTTGTGCATTGGTCACTTGTTTAAGCTGTTGCTCAGCAACTTTTGGCTCGAAGTGATAACGCAAATCACCGACTGGATATTGCTCAGTCAACCGCTCAATGGTCAATCCTGCCACAACTTCAGGCTCTGTGTAGGGACGATCTAAAGACTGCAAAGACTGTGCTTTGATCAGATCAAATTCGGTTTGGCTAAATGCAGGTTTTTTCAGCAAACCCACGACAAAATCGAAATACTCAGCAAAGTTTTCTTTATTGGCAGAGATACTGATTTCAAAGCTATTGCGCTGTGCTTTGACAGACGCTTGCCCATCAAGCTCAATGCTCTTATCCATGATCTGTTGCAAGCTGTACTCTTTCGAGCCACGTAGCAGTAAATATGCCGTCAGATCAATCACCGTACCTTGATTCATCAAGGATTGTGCATCACCAAAATCCACGTCAATACTGGCATAAATGCGATCATCTTTGGTCGTGGTTGGATAAAGCGCATATTCCATCCCATTACGGAGTTTTCCACGTTGAATGGCTTTTTCACTACTGGATAATTTTTGCAATGAGTTTTTCACATAACTCACGGTTTGCGATTGATAGACGCTTGGATCAAGTAATGCGGTTTCTGCGTCACTGACAGGTGCTAATGTTTCGGTTTTTCCTACTGTATTTTCAGCGGAATTTTCTGCCAATTGCTGTGCTTTCTTTAGATCTTCGGGTGTCGGCAAAATCGATGCCGTGACACGATGCGCAGGTGTGAGGAATTGCGTCAAGGTCTGATTGACTTGATCAGGCGTTAAAGCATGTACCGCTTTTTCATCAACAAACAGTCGTTGCCAATCGCCACGCTCACTAACGATATAACTGGTCAATGCACTGCCCAAATCTGTGGCACTCGCCATCATTTGTCGTTGTTCATTTTTAAATAAATTTTTCACCCGTTGCAATTCTGCCTCGGTAAACTGCTTCGGCTGTTCAACTTGTGTGGTCAAAGTTTGATTGACCTTTTCGGCATCTTGGCTCGGTGCATAGACCGCCCCAAGGAAAATCAAATTAAAGTCTGGCTCAAGCCACGAACTGCCAAACACATCTGTGCTGACACCCGTTTTCACCATATTTTGATAGAGCTGTCCGCTCGGTTGCATGGTGTACAGATACGGCGCAAGTGCCAAAGCAGGTTGGATTTTTTCATTGGCACCATTCAGAAAAATGTGAAACTGCGCCAAATCACTGCCCTTTTTCACTTGATAATGGCGTGTGCTGATTTGGGTTGAATCAAGTACAGGCACATCAATCGGCTGTGGGATGTTTCTAGCTTTTAACGGTGAAAAATGCTGATCAATACTGGCTAATACTTCTGCGCTATCAAACTTACCCGTAAGCAAAACCACGGCATTATTCGGCGCATAATAGTCTTGATAAAATTGTTGTAATTCAGGCATTTTGATCGACTTTAACTCTTCCAAATCACCAATCGGCAAACGACCAAGCGACTGATTGCCATACGCCGATTTCCACATCTGATCGAGTAATACAGAAAATGGCTGATCGAGGCGAATCTCACGTTCACGACGCACGATAGCAATTTCGGCAGGAACATATTGCGCTTTGAGCACTAACTTATCCATGCGCTCCGCTTCGAGCTCTAGCACTTTGTCAATCGCAGTCTGATCTGGTCGAACGAGATTGGTGTAGCGCGTGGAATAATAATCTGTACTAGCGTTATTGCTCAACGTGTATTGATCGAGCTGTCGTTGATATTCCTCCCCTGGAATATTCTGCGTGCCTTTAAATGCCAGATGCTCTAGCAAATGTGCCAAACCACCTTTTCCCTCTGGATCATTCAATGAACCTGTGAAGTAGATGGTATTCATATAGACTTTATTTTCTTTTTGATTTGGCGCAAGCACGATGCGCAAGCCGTTATCGAGTTTGTATTCACTGATTTCTTGTTCAGATTTGACCAAAACAGGCTTTGCGAAAAGTTGTTGTCCAAAGATCACAGGTTGGATAAATAAGACTGCAAAGGCAATCAGCCGTGCTTTAGAAATGCGTCGATGCTCTTTTGATATTTTTTTAGTTGGTTTTTTTAGGTTAATTTTTTGTGTTGCTAAAGTCATAAGTGATCCAAAATTTTTAAGTCGATACCAATCATATTCGATCAATTATGCAAACTTTTTTGAATGTTTTCAGTGTTTTTTTGCAAAACTTTAAGCCCTTCGAAAAAAACAGCCCTTAAAGTTATGCTTAAGGGCTGTTTCTCTTTTCGAGGTGGAAGTCAACGTGAAAAATTGCTTATCCACCACAAATCGATGTACATATCACATTCGATCAATCACGCTCTGCGATTGGTGTGAACTGTTGATTTTCAGGGCCTGTATAGCTCGCACTTGGACGAATGATCTTGCCATCTTGACGTTGTTCGATCACATGCGCAGACCAGCCTGCGGTACGTGCAATCACGAATAACGGTGTAAACATTGCCGTTGGCACACCCATCAAGTGGTAGCTCACTGCACTGAACCAGTCCAAATTCGGGAACATGTTTTTCACTTCTTTCATCACTGCTTCAAGACGCTCTGCAATCAAATACATTTTTTGATTTTCTTGCGCCTTAGCTAAGTCCGCAGCGATCTTTTTGATCACTTCATTGCGTGGATCAGAGATGGTGTAGACAGGATGACCAAAGCCGATGATCACTTCTTTGTTCTCTACACGCTGACGAATATCGCTTTCCGCTTGATCAGCATTGTCATAACGCTGTTGGATTACAAATGCAACTTCGTTCGCTCCGCCATGTTTTGGTCCACGCAATGCACCGATACCGCCAGTGATCGAAGAGTACATATCTGAGCCAGTGCCTGCGACAACACGTGATGTGAAAGTCGACGCATTAAATTCATGCTCAGCATACAGAATCAAAGATGCATGCATCGCTTTAACCCAATCATCAGATGGTGTTGTACCATGTAATAGATGCAAGAAATGTGCGCCCACTGAATCATCTTCAGTTTCAACATCAATGCGCTTGCCGTTGTTGCTAAAGTGATACCAGTACAACAACATTGAACCTAAGCTTGCGATGAGCTTATCGGCAATATCTCGTGCACCTGCAACATTATGATCTTCATGCTCTGGTGTAAGACATCCCAAAACAGAAACACCAGTACGCATCACATCCATCGGATGTGCAGACGGTGGAAGCTGTTCTAAAGCTGTTTTCAATGCTGCAGGTAGCCCACGTAATGCTTTTAGCTTTGCTTTGTACGTTTTTAACTCTGAGGTGTTCGGCAACTTTCCGTGAATGAGCAAATACGCAACTTCTTCAAACTCACAGTTCACCGCCAAGTCTAAGATGTCATAGCCACGGTAGTGCAAATCATTACCGCTTTTCCCCACTGTACACAGTGCTGTATTACCAGCAACCTGACCACTTAAAGCGACTGATTTTTTTGGTTTGAAACCCGTAGGCGTTTCATTGGTACTCATAAGAATATCCTTTCTATCTCAAGATTGATTATTTATTACGTTCAAACGATGAGTCTAAATATTGCTCAAATGCATGGTAGTTGATGCGATCATACAATTCTTGGCGTGTTTGCATCGTGTCTACAACGTGCTTTTGCGTTCCATTTTCACGCAGGCTGACATAGACATTTTCTGCTGCTTTGTTCATTGCACGAAACGCAGAAAGCGGATACAACGCCAAGCTAACATCAGCAGATGCCAATTCTTCTGTGGTAAATAATGGCGTAGAGCCAAATTCGGTAATATTTGCCAAAATAGGTGCTTTGGTCACATCAGCAAACTGCTTGTACATTGCCAGCTCAGTGATGGCTTCGGGAAACAACATATCAGCACCAGCTTCGACATAAGCACCTGCACGATCAATCGCTGCTTGTAAGCCTTCCACTGCAAGCGCATCCGTACGTGCCATGATGACAAAGCTTTCATCGGTACGTGCATCTACAGCAGCTTTGATTCGATCGACCATTTCTTGCTGTGATACCACTGCTTTATTTGGACGATGTCCACAGCGCTTAGCACCAACCTGATCTTCAATATGCATCGCCGCCGCACCAAACTTGATCAAAGACTTGGTGGTACGTGCCATATTGAATGCTGACGCCCCGAAACCCGTGTCCGCATCGACTAATAACGGCAAATCACAGACATCGGTAATCCGTCTTACATCCGTCAGCACATCGTCTAAATTGCTAATTCCAAGATCAGGTAAACCCAGTGATCCCGCAGCAACCCCGCCACCAGATAGGTAAATCGCTTTGTAGCCTGCACGTTTTGCTAAAAGTGCATGGTTGGCGTTAATCGCGCCAACGACTTGTAATGGGTGCTCTTCTTTGACTGCATTTCTAAACAGTTGCCCTGCACTCGTCTCTCTCATTAAATTTTCCTATCTTATTTCATTATTACGCATAGCGTGATTTGGATTAAACACGAGAAGCAACATAAATGCATTCACTCAACTTTCAATGAGCAGGAGCAAATTTGTCACTTGAAGTGCTTAAATGTTCTAAATAAAAACCACCCCATACTTTATATCATTTCATCAGTGCAAAAACAGCGACATTATCGATCAACTTGATTTGCGATTTAAGTTAATAATTTTTGGAACGGTATATTCCAACAATCCATACATGCCATTTTCTACACCAATACCCGACTGCTTGTGTCCAGCCATTGGCTTGTTCGGTGCAATAGTGTGAATTTCGTTGATCCACACGGTACCCGTCTGCAAGCGATTGGCAATAGATAACGCTAGCGTTTCATCCTTCGACCAGATCGATCCACCCAGACCGTATTCACTGTCGTTGGCACGGCGCACAACATCATCAATATCGTTAAACTTGAGCAATGGCAATATCGGACCAAATGGCTCTTCACGGACGATGCGTGAGTCTTCTGGCGGATTATCCACAAGTGTAATCGGGAAGCAATATTGTGAGCTATTGGCAAACGCTCCCCAAAATATCAATGGTGCGACTTCGTCTATATTGACATCAGACATCACAATCGCTGCATCGTTTCCGCCAAGCTCTAACGTAAGACGCTTGAGATTATACGATGCACTTTCCATCACGCAGCACATGAAATACCTTCTAAAATTGCCACTATCTTTGCAGATCGCAAAAAAACCTACCTAGAGCTCAAAAACCGAATTCCCAAACTCGCATCTGGATTACACAGTATTGGCATTGAAGAGAATAACCGTGTCGACATGTCATCTGTCAACTCGGATTATTACACTAAGTATGTTTATGGCACATTGTGGGCAGGCGCAGTCATCAACCCTGTTAATACTCGCTGGAGTGTCATTGAGATTGCAAATTGCTTCCTTACAATAAATTAATCTCTGTTGCACTTCAATTGCTAATCTAAGCAATAAAAAACGCAGTCTAAAAACTGCGTTTTTATGGAAAAAGAATGGATTATTTCTTTTTCTTTGGTCCGATGAGCATACCCATCTGACGACCTTCCATCTTTGGTGCTTGCTCAATTACGCCAAACTCTGCCACATCGGCTTCGATCTTTTGCAATTGTGCCAAACCAAGCTCTTGGTGCGCCATTTCACGACCGCGGAAACGCAATGTGATCTTCACTTTGTTACCTTCTTCAAGGAACTTGGTGATCGCACGTAGTTTCACATTATAGTCACCAACATCTGTCCCAGGGCGAAGTTTGATTTCTTTCACCTGTACTTGATGTTGTTTCTTTTTGGCGTCTTTTTGCTTTTGTTTTAGATCAAACAAGTGCTTGTTGTAATCCATGATTTTGCAGACTGGTGGCTCAGCATTCGCCACGATCTCTACTAAATCTAGATCAGCATCTTCAGCGGCTTTGATTGCCTCTGCAAGTGTTACGATGCCTTTTTGCTCACCGTCAGCGGCAACGAGGCGTACTTCTTTCGCACGGATCTCGTCGTTAATCGCTGGACGGTTCGATTTTGCACTTTGCTGTTTATTACGGTCAGGCTGTTTGATTGCTATTTACTCCACAATATACCGGCCACGTTCGGCAACGGCTGAATTTACGAGGTCAATGAACGCATCAATAGACATCGTACCCAAATTTTTTCCTGTACGTGTACGGACATTGACTGTCCCTTCTTCCACTTCTCGATCACCGAGTACAAGTAGATATGGTACACGTTCCAAAGTTTTCTCACGAATTTTAAAGCCGATCTTCTCATTTCTCAAGTCAGACTCTGCACGAATCCCTTTCGACTTTAGTTTCGCAACCACAGATTGGCAAGCCTCAGCTTGTGCATCGGTAATGTTGAGCACACAGGCTTGAATCGGTGATAACCATGGTGGCATGAAGCCTGCGTAGTTTTCAATCAGTATACCAATAAATCGTTCAAAACTACCAAGAATCGCACGGTGCAACATCACTGGATGGTCACGATCGTTCTCTTCTGTGACGAACTCTGCATCTAAGCGAACTGGTAAGTTGAAGTCACATTGAATCGTACCGCATTGCCACACACGACCAAGACAATCTTTCAATGAAAATTCAATTTTTGGTCCATAGAATGCGCCTTCACCTGGTTGCAGTTGCCATTCAAGCCCTGCTGCATCCAAAGCATCTGCCAAAGATTTTTCAGCGATATCCCAAAGCGCATCATCACCAACACGTTTTTCAGGGCGTGTTGAGAGTTTCATTTGCACTTCTTCAAAGCCAAAATCTTTGTACACATCCAAAGTCAGCTTAATAAAGTCAGCGACTTCCTGACCAATTTGTTCTTTGGTACAGAAGATATGCGCATCATCTTGAGTAAAGCCACGCACACGCATGATGCCGTGCAACGAACCAGACGGTTCATTACGATGACACGAACCAAACTCAGCCAAACGAATCGGCAAATCACGGTACGACTTTAAGCCTTGATTAAAGACTTGTACGTGACATGGGCAGTTCATCGGTTTCACGGCATAGTTACGACTTTCTGAATGTGTGGTAAACATATTCTCAGCGTAGTTAGCAGCGTGACCTGATTTTTCCCAAAGACTAAAATCGACGATTTGTGGCGTTTTAATCTCAAGATAGCCATTGTCTTGCTGGACTTGACGCATATATTGCTCAAGCACTTGATAAATCGTCCAACCATTCGGATGCCAGAACACCATACCCGGTGCTTCCTCTTGCATGTGGAACAAATCTAATGCCTTTCCAATCTTCCGATGGTCACGTTTTTCTGCTTCTTCGATACGCTTGATATAAGCAGCGAGCTGTTTCTTGTCCGCCCATGCTGTACCGTAAATACGTTGCAGTTGTTCATTCTTGGCATCGCCACGCCAGTACGCACCCGAAATCTTGGTCAATTTAAATGACTTTAAGAATTTGGTATTTGGCACGTGAGGACCACGACACATATCGACATATTCTTGATGATAGTACAAGCCCATCGCTTGCTCATCAGGCATATCTTCAACGAGGCGCAATTTATAATCTTCGCCACGCTCGGTAAATAGTTTGATCACGTCAGCACGTGGTGTCATTTTTTTGATGACATCATAATCTTGGTCGATGAGCTGTTTCATGCGCTCTTCGACTTTTGCCATATCATCTAGTGTGAATGGACGAGGCATCCAAATATCGTAATAAAAGCCTTCTTCGATCACAGGTCCGATGACCATTTTCGCTTCAGGAAACAATTGCTTGACCGCATGACCGACCAAATGTGCACACGAGTGGCGAATGATTTCGACGCCTTCTTCATCTTTTGGCGTGATGATTTGTAATGTGGCATCATCGCTAATCAAGTCGCTGGCATCAACCAAGCGATCGTTGACACGTCCTGCAACTGTATTCTTTGCAAGTCCAGGTCCGATACTCTCGGCAACTTCCATCACAGAAACTGCATGATCGAAAGATTTTTGGTCGCCATTCGGCAAGGTAATAATTGGCATATAAAATCCTTAAGGAGTGATGCCCTCTACCAAAGAGCATATCACCGCGAGATTATGATCAAGGTTTTTAGAAAGCTTAATTGAAAGACTAAAAAAGAACCTAAAACAGTTAAAACGGTGCATAAAAATTTAGCAACAAATTTTACACCGATCTTTTGATTTAATAAACCTTTGTGCAGATTTTTATCATCTTCTTTGGCAAGTAATGGCGGATGAAAAAGGCATCTCGAAAGACGCCTAATTTCAAAGCATTGAGCAATAACTTAAATTAATATTTCACAGAATAGCTCAAACCGTATGTACGACCTTGCGCAGGCAAGCTTGAGATAGGTCCATAAATCGTTGAAACCGCTTGGCTATAGACCGACTTATAATCACGATTCCATACATTATACACCCCAAATCCGAGCGTGCCTTGACCAACCATGGCATTACCGATCACATCCATCACTGCAAATCCTTTGATGGCTGCAGGCAGTCTTGCATCGCCTGCTTCGATCGCATCTTGTTGCGCTTAGTCCGTGCCACCAACCACTAAGGCTTGTACTCGAAGTCCATAACCATCATCGAATTGCCATTCAGAATATGCAGTCCCTTTCAGCGGTGAGACTCGAATCGCACTCAACTCTTGCCAGTCATTTTGATCATTCTTAAATTGCCCACGGGTATAAGCAAGCGTTCCGCCAATATTCCATGTATCAGAAATGGCATATTTCAGGTTTGCTTCTGCACCGTAAACACGCTCATCAGTGTCGATTACATCGACCGCATAGGTTGGAGTCCCAAATTGAATGGTTTTATTGGAGTCATTGTAGAAAGCCGTTAGACCTGCACTCAAGCCTGAATCTGCCTGAATACGCCAGCCCAATTCATAGTTATTGACTTTAATCAGATCGATGTTTTCATTACTGATCACAAATCCTGCAGGCACATCACGCATCATGCATCATGCGTTGTACATCAGGTAAATTTGCACCTTGTGAAAAATTAGCAAAAATCTGCTGTGCATCTGTTAATGCATACACCGCACCAAGATTGAACAATGTTGCTTGATGTTTGATCGTACCACCATCTAAACCAACTGGTGTATAAGTTGGAATAGCATCGGCAACCATCGCTTCACTATAAGGAATCGAGTCCTGAACCTCACTCTCAATGCGCTCATGACGAATGCCAGCTTGGAGATTTAGACGATCCGTAACATCGAATTGAGTTTGTAAGAATTGACCAAATTTCGATGTATCGACATCAGGACCAAAGATATATTCATTTTGTGGATCGAGTGTCAAGCCATTACTCGCCATAAAGGTTCCAAGGTTATATTGTTGTGTGGTCTGAGAACCCTGCTCAAAATCATAATCCACTCCATAAGTGAGATTTAAACCTTAGATTCTCAAAAGAAGTGCAACAGAGATTAAAATATTGGAAAGAAGCAAGATGAGCTAGCATTTTGCTTCCGA
>LUOR01000053.1 GCA_001626925.1 Moraxellaceae bacterium REDSEA-S32_B1 | reverse complement strand
TCACGACAGAGATAAAAACTCAGCTTTAAACATTCTTGCGCTTGGGCATAAGCGTCTAGCAGTAGGAATCCCCGTCCTTTAGGTCGGGGAGGATGTCAAGGGCGTTGATAGGCTATAGGCATAAGTCTTGAGAAGTTGATTGAATGATATAGTTTGGGATTTCTGAACGAATGATCGCTTTTTATATTGCCAAATTGAGCAAATTAAGATAAAAAACTTGCGTTTTAATAGAGGCTTGTGCAACGCTATGTTGGCATAAGGGGTGAATCATGACGACTGACTATACCGTTTATTGGGTTGTAGGCTTAATTATTTTATTTTTACTGGGGTCGATTTTTGGTCTAAAAGTCAGCCCGAGAGAAAAAGCATTAGGGCAACTGCGTGAGCGTGCTCGAAAGATGAGTTTGCATCCACGCTTGATTCCTGCACCTGAGTGGACATGGATTGCTAAGGCATCAGAAACCCGTGCCAGTATGGTGGCGTATTACAGTATTCTTGTGCCAGAGGGAAAATTTCCATTGCTTCGCATGAAAGTAAAGGATCAAACACTTGAAGTTGTCACTGGCGACCCAAAGTTCAATGGGCAAGCGATCGATTTGAAAGGTATCTATGCGATAGACATGCAAGCGAATTGTGTGGGTGCCTATTGGGATGAGTCTGTGGATTTTTCAGGCGAGCAACTCGAGGCGATGAAACAATATTTACAACAGTTGGCGACACAAGCGAGTTAATTTTGAGAGCGTTCGTTTGAAAGATTTAAGTTTTAAAAAATTGTTCTAACCAACTGACTGTATTGATGTTTAATTAAACCCTTTATATTGAGGATATTGACGAATTATGGCGAGCACAGCGAAATCCACCTCAGCAAGAAAATCTGCGACAAGTGGGGCAAAAGGGCGTTCACTGGTCATTGTGGAATCTCCTGCCAAAGCCAAAACCATTAATAAATATTTAGGCTCGAACTTTATCGTCAAGTCGTCGGTCGGTCACGTGCGTGATTTGCCTACTGGTGCAAGTAAAAACAGTGAAAAAAAACCAGCAACACGTAAAAAACTCACACCCGAAGAAAAAGCACTCAAAGCACAGTCGGCATTAGTCAATCGGATGGGTGTCGATCCTGAGAATGATTGGATTGCGCATTATGAAGTCCTTCCAGGTAAGGAAAATGTCGTGGCTGATCTAAAAAAACTCGCCAAGGATGCCGATGCCATCTATCTCGCAACTGATTTGGATAGAGAGGGAGAGGCGATTGCGTGGCATTTAAAAGAAGTCATCGGCGGTGATGATGGACGTTATCATCGTGTGGTGTTTAACGAAATCACCAAGAATGCCATTCAAGAAGCCTTTAAAGTCCCAACACGACTCGATACCAATCGGGTCAATGCACAGCAAGCCCGTCGTTTCCTCGATCGTGTGGTTGGCTTTATGGTGTCGCCATTACTTTGGGAAAAAGTCGCTCGTGGCTTATCCGCGGGACGTGTGCAGTCTGTGGCAGTGAAACTCGTGGTCGAGCGTGAACGTGAGATTCGTGCCTTTGTTCCTGAAGAATATTGGCAAATCTTTGCGGATACTTTGCGCCAGAAAGATGACATTCGTCTTGAAGCGGTTAAGCAAAATGGCAAAACCTTAAAACTGCAAAATAAACAACAAACCGACGCAGTTTTGGATGTTTTAAAAAATGCTGAATTTAAAGTCAGCAATCGAGAAGATAAACCGACTCGAGTCAATCCAAGCGCACCATATATCACCTCGACGCTACAACAAGCGGCGAGTACCCGTCTTGGTTTTTCCGTGAAAAAAACCATGATGATGGCACAACGCCTCTATGAAGGTGGTTTTATCACCTATATGCGTACCGATTCCACTTTTTTAAGTGATGATGCGGTAAATATGGTACGTGCGCATATCGAGCATAGCTACGGTGAAAAATACTTGCCTGCCAAGCCAAATCGTTATGGCAATAAAGCAGGCGCACAAGAAGCCCATGAAGCGATTCGCCCATCGAATGTGGAGCTCGTTGGGTCAGATTTGACCGCAATGGAGCGTGATGCACAGCGTCTGTATGACCTGATTTGGCGTCAGTTCGTGGCGTGTCAGATGACGCCAGCGGAATATTTATCATCAACACTTTTGGTCGATGCCAATGGTATTGAGCTCAAAGCCAAAGGGCGTACCTTAGTTTTTGATGGCTTTACTAAAGTCCGTGGTCAGAATAAATCTGATGATGATGTGCTATTGCCAGCGGTAAAAGTCGGTGAAATTCTCGATCTACAAAAACTCGATCCATCACAGCACTTTACCAAACCGCCTGCACGCTTTACCGAAGCATCATTGGTCAAAGAATTGGAAAAACGTGGTATTGGTCGTCCATCGACGTATGCGGCGATTATTTCGACCATTCAAGATCGTGGCTATGTGAAACTGGAAAATCGTCGTCTGTTCGCTGAAAAAATGGGTGAGATCGTCACCGATCGCTTGGATGAAAGTTTTAATAATTTAATGAATTATGACTTTACCGCAGACTTAGAAGGTCAGCTTGACCGAGTGGCGGTAGGTGAACGCAATTGGAAAGAGCTGTTAGACAGTTTCTACGGCGACTTTAAGCAACGTCTTGATACCGCAGCCAGTGAGCAAGGTATGCGTCGTAACGAACCTGTGGAAGTGCCTGATGTGCATTGTCCGACATGTGAGCGTCCGATGCAGATTCGCACAGGTACAACAGGTGTGTTTTTGGGCTGTTCAGGTTATAACTTGCCACCGAAGGAGCGTTGCAAAGGCACGGTCAATCTAGCGCCAGTAGAATCCTTAGCGGTACTGTCTGATGATGATAATGCCGAAACCGAAGACTTACGTGCCAAAAAGCGTTGCCCGATCTGCGAAACGGCGATGGACAGCTATATTCTCGATGGTGGACGCAAGCTCCACATCTGCGGGAACAATCCAGACTGTGCAGGCTATGAAGTTGAAAAAGGTGAATTCAAAGTCAAAGGCTATGATGGCCCGACCATTCCATGTGATAAATGTGGTGCGGATATGCAATTTAAAACGGGGCGTTTTGGACCATATTTTGCCTGCACCAATTGCGACAATACCCGCAAAGTTTTGAAAAATGGTCAGCCTGCGCCACCACGTGCCGATCCAATCAAAATGGAAAACTTACGCTCAACCAAGCATGATGATTTCTTTGTACTTCGTGATGGTGCTGCAGGATTATTTTTAGCGGCGAGCAAATTCCCGAAAATCCGTGAAACTCGTACGCCGAAAGTCGCAGAAATCCGCACAGTTGCCGATCAGTTGGATGAAAAATTTAAGTACTTGCTGAAAGCGCCTGATACTGATCCGGAAGGCAATGCGACCATCATTAAGTTTAGCCGTAAAAACCAAGCGCAATATATCGCTTCGGAAAATGCGGAAGGTAAGCCAACCAAATGGACGCTGATCTATCAAGATGGCAAATGGGTTGAAGGGAAATAAGCGACAATTTTTGAGGATAGTACATGAAGAAACTTGCTGTACTGATTGATGCTGATAATGCTTCTTACAAATCTATTGAAGCGATTATGGAAGAGGTGGCGAAGTACGGTATAGCAAGTGTCAAGCGTGTTTATGGCGACTGGAGTAGTGATACCCTCAAGCATTGGCGTGAAGTATTATTGCCGCATGCAATCACGCCTGTTCAGCAATTTGCCTATACTTCAGGAAAAGATGCGACTGATATGGGATTGATCATTGATGCGATGGATTTGCTGTATAGCGGTGCCTTAGATGGGTTTTGTATTGTATCGAGTGATAGTGATTTTACGCCATTAGCATCAAGAATTCGTGAAAGTGGTTTGCTGGTCTATGGTTTTGGACGTAAGGCGACCAAAGAACCTTTTGTCAAAGCTTGTGATAAATTTATTTATGTTGAAAATTTAATTGAAGAAAAAGCAGAAATACAGGATGTCAGTTTTAATGCGATCAAAACATCCGAAACAGAGAAAATAACACCCCAAAATGAAAAAAATATTGTTGCTAAAACTGCCCCAACTTCAAATACTCCTGCTCAGCAAACAGTTGTTGATCCTGCAACTTTAAATTTGATTTATCGTGCGGTTAAAGAAAATGCGGATGATAATGGTTGGGCAAATCTTTCTTTGGTTGGACAATATATTTCAGCAATCAAACCAGACTTTGATCCTCGTAATTATGGTCGTGCTAAACTTTCTAGCTTGATTAAACTGTTAAACTTATTTGAAACGAAGATTGATGGCACACAGATGTATTTGCGAAAGCGTAGTTTTAGTACATTTGTCAAAATGATTCAAAATTCAATATTAAAAATTGATGAACAAAATTGGGTGGATATTTCGAAAGTGGTTGAGCAATTGACGCAGTCGGATCCAGATTTTAATATTGAAAATTATGGATATACGGAGTTGGAAGATGCGATTCATGCCATTCATAACGGTTGGCTTGAGTTTTCTGAAAACGGCAAGCAAGTGAGAGTTACTCGAAATATGCCTTGATTAAGAATCAAAGAATGAAAAAAACAAAGCAAAAATCCCCCAACTGGAAAACCCTACGCGTTGCCATTCTTTTATTCGTGCTGATCGTCGTGGTAAAAGGTGTATGGCAAGATAATAATCAAGATTGGCGTAAACCAATCTTCGTTGCCTTATATCCAATCAATGGTGATCAAACTGCACATTCCCAAAACTATATCGCCAAGCTAAAAGAACAAGATTATTTACCGATTGTCGATTATCTTCAGAGTGAAGCGGAAAAGTACCAGCAACCTGTGCAGTTTTATTTTAAGCTTGGTCAAGAAGTCAAAGTATTACCACCTGCTTTACCAGAAGGGAAGTCGGTATTCTCGGTGATGCTGTGGAGTTTAAAATTCCGCTACTACACTTGGCAACAACAGCAAGAGTTAGGCATTAAGCCGAATCTGACCTTATTCCTCAAATATTATGATCCTGCGGTACAACGAGAGCTCAAACACTCAACGGCTTTGCAAAACGGACGTATGGGCATCGTCAATTTGTTTGCCTCGGATAAGCAGAATGCACAGAACCAAATCGTGATTGCGCATGAGATGCTTCATGCTTTTGGTGCGACCGATAAATATGATTTATCCACAGGAGAACCGATTTATCCGCAAGGCTATGGCGATCCACAGCAATCACCTCGCTATCCTCAAAAGACTGCGGAATTGATGGCAGGGCATATCGCACTTTCCGAGCAAAAAAGCAAAATGGCGGAGAGTTTCAGTCAAGTGGTGATTAATACGAATACCGCAAAAGAAGTCGGTTGGGTAACGCCTTAATTGCTTTACTTTGCAGTCGTGTGTTTGCTTAAATTCAATTTTCAATCTGATCAAAAGTCTGAGCCGAACCATGTTTATCAAAGCTATCAAACGCAACTATGACAAAATCAATCAAGATCAAAGCATTGCCGATGAAGATAAGATTGACGCACTGTTGATGAAATTAGGCGGTGAATATCTCGTGAGCCGAGAGGATCGTGTCTATATCTTCGAAAAAGATGGGCTCAGTGCAAAATTCGATGCAAAGCATGCTCGTGCGTTTCACTTCAAAGAATATATTTGCAAGGACATGAATAAGCTATTTCATGGATTTTAAGAAAAGGTCCATTAAATGAGCTTTTTGCTGTAACGATGACAATTAAAGACCTATTGCGGTCTTGCCACATCACCATTTAAGACTTCAGGCAAGTCCAACACCTTCACATCAATGCTTTCGAGCGCAGTCGGTTTCGCTGTCACTAATGCAAGCCAAGTATTATTTTCTGTAGCGATTACATTGACCACTTGTACATCATTATTCAGATTTTCTGCAACTGCTGGCGTATCCCCTTGACCTTGAACGAGGTGCAACCAATGCTTCGGTTTTGCCTTGAACCACAGACGTGCAATGATTTCTTGACCCAAATAACAACCCTTGTCATAGTCCACACCGCCACGTTGATGTAAACGTAATTCTTGTGGTTGGAAAAGGTGTGACGTATCTTTTGTGATCCACGCTTGACCCTGTTCAATGGCATTTTTTTGCCATGCTTGCACATCGGTTTTTAGACTTTCATCTGTGCTAAACGTCGCTTGACCGTCAATGATCGCAGGGAATATCGGATCACTTGGCTGTAAAATCGCTTTAGAAAATGCGCCGAATTTTTTTACATGTAAGGCAAATTCTTCTGCCAAATCCTGCGCAATCACAATAAGAATCTGTTCTGCACTGATGCGTTTTAACCACAATCCAAAATGAATACGACCTTTGAGATCACAGATCGCAGTCGTTTGATAATGGTCGTTTGATAGCTTGCTGACATCAACAGTGACCTGACCTTGTAGGAATTTTTCGGCATCTGCGCCAGTGTATTCGAAGTGAGCAAACTCAAGTGTAGCCAATGACATAGAACATTCAATTTTGATTATGGGAGTGAGCTATATCATCGCTGATTTTGCGAAAAAAATCATCCCGATTTTAAATTGTTAATAATTATTCATGAAATTTGTTTCAAAATGTTTCTGACCCGTCATTTTTTACATTAAGTTAATGAAATATATAAGATTTGGGAAATGGACTTTCGAGAGCGTACAATGGCTATCAAATTATCAAACATTTTATCCATCACAAGTTATCAATGGAACGATACCCAGCTATGAATAATGCATACCGCAAAACTCTGCCAGGCACTTCACTCGATTATTACGATGTACGACAAGCGGTCGAGGACATCAAAACAGGTGCTTACGATTCGCTCCCATATACTTCAAAAGTGCTTGCCGAACAGTTGGTTCGCCGAGCTGAACCTGAACAGCTCACGGCATTTTTAACCCAACTCATCGAAAGCCGGCAGGATTTGGATTTCCCTTGGTATCCTGCCCGTGTGGTGTGTCATGATATTTTGGGACAAACCGCTTTGGTCGATCTTGCAGGCTTGCGTGATGCCATTGCCGAGCAAGGTGGCGACCCGTCTAAAGTCAATCCTGTGGTGCCAACTCAGCTCATTGTCGATCATTCTCTGGCTGTGGAATACGGCGGATTTGATCCTGATGCTTTTGAGAAAAACCGTGCCATTGAAGACCGTCGTAATGAAGACCGCTTTCACTTCATCGAATGGACCAAAACCGCTTTTGAAAACGTAGATGTCATCCCTGCGGGCAACGGCATCATGCACCAAATCAACTTGGAAAAAATGTCGCCAGTGGTGCAAAACCGTGATGGTTTGGCTTATCCAGATACCTGCGTGGGGACAGATTCGCATACGCCGCATACCGATGCGCTCGGTGTGATTTCGATCGGTGTCGGTGGACTGGAAGCGGAAAATGTCATGCTCGGCCGTGCCTCGTGGATGCGTCTACCTGACATTATCGGTGTGGAGTTTGTCGGGCAACGTCAAGCAGGCATTACAGCAACAGATATTGTTTTGGCGCTGACAGAATTTTTGCGTAAAGAACGTGTCGTTGGTGCATATTTAGAATTCTTCGGTGAAGGTGCGGACAGCATGTCAGTTGGTGATCGTGCCACGATTTCCAACATGACGCCTGAATACGGCGCAACCGCAGCGATGTTCTACATTGACCAAAACACCATTGATTATCTCACCCTGACTGGTCGTGAAGCTGATCAAGTGAAACTGGTCGAGCAATACGCCAAAGAAATTGGGCTGTGGGCATCCGAGATGACACAGGCGAAATATCCTCGTGTGCTCCGTTTTGATCTGTCTAAAGTCACTCGAAATATCGCAGGACCGTCTAATCCGCATGCACGTGTTTCGACCAGCGAGTTAAAAAGCAAAGGCATTGCAGGTGTAGTCGAGAATCGAACAGATGGCTTAATGCCTGATGGGGCGGTGATCATTGCGGCGATTACCTCATGTACCAATACCTCGAATCCACGCAATACCGTTGCTGCAGGTTTATTGGCACGCAAAGCCAATGAGCTTGGCTTAACTCGTAAGCCGTGGGTGAAATCTTCTTTTGCACCAGGTTCAAAAGCTGCGGCGTTGTACTTGGAAGAAGCAGGCGTACTTGGCGAATTAGAAAAATTGGGCTTTGGCATCGTGGCATATGCATGTACCACCTGTAACGGCATGTCAGGCTCACTCGATCCGAAAATTCAACAAGAAATCGTCGATCGTGACTTGTATGCCACAGCGGTACTGTCGGGCAATCGTAACTTTGATGGACGTATTCACCCACACGCTAAGCAAGCTTTCTTGGCATCTCCGCCATTAGTTGTTGCCTATGCGATCGCAGGGACGATTCGCTTTGATATTGAAACGGATTCGCTCGGTAATGACAAAGACGGCAATCCGATTTACCTGAAAGACATTTGGCCGTCAGATGAAGAAATTGATGCGCTGGTCAAAGAAGCGGTAAAACCTGAACAATTCCGTCAAGTTTATATCCCAATGTTTGACTTGGGCGAATCAGAAAAATCAGACAGTCCACTGTACGACTGGAGACCACAAAGTACCTATATCCGCCGTCCACCATATTGGGAAGGCGCACTGGCTGCACCACGCACACTTGCGAATATGCGACCGCTTGCGATCTTGCCTGATAACATCACCACCGATCATTTGTCGCCATCGAATGCCATCGTGCTGGATTCGGCAGCAGGGGAATATTTGGCAAAAATGGGTGTGCCGGAAGAAGACTTCAACTCTTATGCGACACATCGTGGTGACCATCTGACAGCGCAACGAGCGACTTTGGCGAATCCAAAAATCTTCAATGAAATGGTGGTACGCTCGGATGGCACGATCAAGCAAGGCTCGAAGGCTCGTGTCGAACCTGAGGGAGAAGTGATGCGCATGTGGGAAGCGATCGAAACCTATATGAATCGTAAGCAACCGCTGATCATCGTGGCAGGGGCGGACTATGGTCAAGGCTCTAGTCGTGACTGGGCGGCGAAAGGTGTGCGTCTTGCAGGTGTTGAGGCGATCGTGGCAGAAGGCTTTGAGCGAATCCACCGTACCAACTTGGTGGGTATGGGTGTGTTACCGTTAGAGTTCAAAGCAGGCACGGATCGTAAAACCTTAAAGCTCGATGGGACGGAGCTATATAGTGTGATTGGTAATATTGCGCCACGTTCGACTTTAACACTGGTGATTGAGCGAGCGACGGATGATGGTAAAAATCAAATCATCGAAGTGCCTGTGACCTGTCGATTGGATACCGAAGAAGAAGTGTCTGTGTATGAAGCGGGTGGTGTGTTGCAACGCTTTGCGCAGGATTTCTTGGAAGGGAATGTGTAATCAATTTAGTAATAATGGGATTTAGACATCTTGTAAAAATAAGATGTCTAAATATTTAATTATATAAATTAGCTTATATTCTGTATTACGAAATATAGAGAATAAAAGAATGGATGAGGCTACTGGTAGTTTTTTGGGACAACAATTGTACCCAGATATTAAATCATGGTTAATTTCACTTTATAAGAAATTTTATATACCATTTCAAAAAGTTAAAGCTCCACTATTTAAGAGTCCCCAAGATTTATTACAAGCATTAAAAAGTGGTCAACTAAAACCTAATAGTTGGATTATTCTTGAATGTAAGCCTTCGATGTTTGGTCCTTTTCTTCGAAATCATTTTATTTCCCCAATTATCGGTTCAAATAGTGATATGAGATTGGGACCTCAACTGTTGAGTGATAATTTAATTTTTCAAATGATGGGAAATTTTACCACTCATTTAAAACCCATAGGTTTATATCCACCAATAGAAGAGAACCTCTATCAAATATGTTTATATCCCTCTGATGCTGAGGCGACAGGTTTTGTGGGGCTATTTCCTGGAGTGGCTGATCTCATCGAATATATTCCTGCAATTGCAAATAGTAAAAATTTAACTCATTGCGGAGCAGCAAGCCATGTAAAAGCAGTCGTGAGGCAAGTCGATCCTCAATTGCTCTTAGATTTTGGATTTAAAATGGAGCAATATGAATCTCTTAGGCAGAATGGATATATATGGTTTATAGATATCTCCCAAGATGAAACTGAAATCTCACCTTTAGGAGATGGAACTACCACAGAAATGTGGGGAGGGTTGTACGCAAGTGGGCATATTGAATTTGATGGGGAACTACAAATATGTCCATTAATAGACGGTATGGTAGAAGCGATAAAATCGGTAGGATATGAACCGCATGTCGTTCAAAATAAAGCGGCTCGACAAGAAGTAATGATATTTGGTAAAGGTATTCGTGCCACAATAGATACAAAAAGTCCTTTCTATTCATTACATATGGATTCTGAAGTTGCGATGAACTTTAGTACAAATAAAAATAAGTTCGATAAAGTATGCCATAAATACTTAGAGGCAATTGTGGAGGTTGGGAAATTGAGTTCGACAGAGATCAAAAATCCATATGATTTAGATTTTACTTATACTGATTCAGATAAAGCCTTTACTGTTTTAAAGTCAAGTTCAGCAGATGAAATATCTGATCCGATAGGAATGGCTATACGAGATTGGCATAGAAAGCGGGGGAAATAAACCTTACCTTGTTCTATCGCTCTGCGTTGGAATGCCAATTAAAAAATCGTTGCACCATCAAACGGATTAAACAACTTCACCCCAAAGTCTTTAAAATCAGCAGTATTACGAGTCACTACGGTGAGATGATGCTGTTTTGCAGTCGATGCTATCATGGCATCTTCATAGAGCGTATCTGATCGACGATGCATCAGCTTCGCCCATATCCGAAAAATATCCGCAGTCATCGGCAACACATTGTACGAACACGCCACCAAATCTAACCACTGCTCGATCTGTTCAGCTTTGATAGTGTCTTGCTCACGAGTGATCTCAATGCCTGCTTGAATCTCGCCAATCGTCACCGCCGATAAAAATAAATCCTTATCTTCCATCGACTGCACCCATGCCACAACAGCGCCATGCGGTTTGGGCTTGCGAAGTTCAGAAATAATATTAGTATCTAGCAAATACATGACTTAATCCAAATCTGGTAGCGGACGACGTTTGACTTGTCTTGAGCGTTGCACATCTAACTCAAAACGATTTTCATCAGTTAGCAATAAATCTTTTAGCGATGGTTTTGCTGAAGCAGTGAGTCGCTTCCATTCTTCGATTGGAATTAGTACTGCCGTATCCACACCACGCTTGGTGATAAGCTGTGTGCCTTCAAGTGTACAGCAGTCGAGTAATTCGCTAAATTTGGCTTTAGCATCTTGTACAGACCAAGAATTCATTATAATTATCCTTAGATGACTAGTTGTCCGACTAGTTTAATTTAAGGGTTGAATTCATGCAAGATAAAAAATATTTGTTATCAGTATTTATTGTTTTGCGGGCAGAAAAAAACCACCAGCATTCACCAGTGGTTTTCACATTTTTAGCGTTGTATTTTCAAGTTGTATTTTAGAAATACCAACCAATATTCAGGTTAAAGCGGGTATCCCAGTCGTCCGCACCTTGCGTACCGATACCATTACCACCTGCGAAATACATATTTTTCCCTGCGATCACATCGAGATAGGTGTAAATCCCACCTTTGGCAAGCATACAGCCGGTGACATTTTGCATCGACTCATCATTGCCGAGATCATTGTCCGATGTGCCTTTGATGTGGGTAAAGTCGTTGTAGCAAGTTGCAGAGTCAATGAAGCGGTTATTGATCGGGATTTCACGAGAAATATTAAGAATGCCGACACGACCTTTGCTTGCGATATCCGAGGCAAAGTTAAAACCTGAAATGGCAATCGTACCATCTTGCGTACCGATATCTGCGGTTTCGTCATATTCATATTGAATGCCTTGCGCTTTGACTTTCCAAAGACCAAATTTTGCTTCGGTGTGTAGCGCAGCAGCATAACGATCGGCGGTTTCAGCGTTATTACTATTATAGATGCGACCGATTTCACCTGATACACCGACATTGAAGTTGTCATAGTTTTTAATGAAACGTGCGTTGATTTGACCTGCTTCTTCATTGGCTGCAAGATTTGTCCCATCGCCAACAGTATAGTAGCCACCTTCTTCGCCAACGGTTTCATCGGCAACGTCGAAAGAGTAACGTTTGAAGTCGCTTGACGGATATTCTGACTCGTGGAAATACGCTAAATCAAAGGTGTAATCATCGCCCTGATGTTTCCATTTGACCCCTGCATCATAGTCATCTTCAAAGCCGAGATAATAAGCACCTGAGAACCAAAATGAATTGCCAACATAAGGTGCTACTCCGAATGGCACTGGAACAACACCAACTTCAATTTGGTTGTTTTCATCAAAGTTGAATCCAACCAACGCATGATGAATAGTATCAAAGCTCTGTCCACGATAGAATCGATATTGCGCATCCAAATACCAGTCTTCATACGTCGCATCTATATCAAGCGCGAGTAGCTCTAAATCAAACTCACCATTACGCTTTTTTGATTGCTCGTCATAGTCTTTGATACCGTAATTTAGGCGTATAGCGCCGCCAATATCCAAGGTGGGCGCTTTAGTGGCTGTATCATTTGCATAGCTAGCAGTTGTTTGTAGTAGAGTTGCTAGTAGCAATGGGGCTCCAAAGAAAGTGATTGATCTTTTTTGATAGAAACGCTGTTTGGTATGAGCATTCATGGACATTCTTCCTTGAAGATTTGTGCTGTAAAACGGTGTAATCAGTCTCAACTTTTGAAAACATGAAGTTAGTTATATAGAAATACTTTATTGCAAATATTTACATCAAGAGTAGCTCACTCAATCAGTAAATATTAACAATTCAGTGATTCTAGCGATGATAAAAAACACCGATGAGATAAGAATATGTGATTAATCTAACATATTGTGAAGTTGAGAAGTAGCTTTTAACTTTCAGACGCTCAGATGAACATCAAGTGCTTTTGGTGAATTTAAATATCTTTTTGTAAAAAATCACCAGGCAGTTTGCTCTGTTAAAGTGTTATTTTCCTATAGAAAAGCGTATAAATAAATCAGACAAAAATATTCAGCTGGATAAATATGGAAACAATTTTAGGCTTATGTATCGGTATTGGCTTGAGCGCCGCCAGTGGATTTCGTGTCTTTGTGCCGTTATTAGTGATGAGTATTGCCACGATTACAGGTTGGTTTGAGCCTGTACAGGGTTTTGAGTGGTTGGCGACGCCTGCGGTTTGCGTCGCACTTGGTTTTGCGACAGTTTGCGAAATCGGTGCGTATTATATCCCGTGGGTGGATAATATTTTAGATACCATTGCAACACCGTCTGCGATGATAGCAGGAACCTTGGCAACGATGGCGGTCAGTAGTGGAGAGATGTCGCAATTTGCCAGTTGGGCGTCGGCCACCATTGTCGGTGGCGGTACAGCAGGTGTAGTGCAAGCAAGTACGGTGGCGGTGCGTGGTGTATCGACTACAACGACAGGTGGTATAGGCAATCCTGTGGTTGCGACAGGGGAATGGATCGGGGCGATTGTGTTGTCGATTTTGTCATTGATTACGCCTGTATTGGTGGTGATTTTAGTTTTCTTAATTCTCGTTTTGGTGGTGCGTTGGGTACGCCGTAAAAAGCGGGAGAATCTTGCAGGGTCGATGTAAAACTGGACAGCGGAAATAAGCCAATGAATATGAAGCAATGCCAATTATTTTTCACTTTATCAATTGCATTTCTAATTGCACCGACGGTTTCTGCCGAAACGTCCCAAACGACCGCAGAACAGATTAAACTGGCAAAAGATCAGGTCAAATACAAAAACTATATTCCCAAGTCTTATGTGATTTTTGAAGCAGTCGAAGGCGATCTCAATAAAGATGGCAAAGCCGATACTGCACTCATCATTAAAGGAACTGATCCTAAACAATGGGTAGACCATGAATATCGTGGCAAACTCGATCGGAATCGTCGTGGCATCATTATCTTGCTGAATCAAGGCACTAAAAATCAGAAAACCCAATACACCAAATATCTGCAAAACCTCGACTGCTTTAGCTCAGAAAATGAAGAGGGTGGCGTGTATTTCGCACCTGAACTTTGGGTAGAGATAGATAAAGGGATACTCGATATTCATTATGGGCATGGACGCTATGGCTATTGGCGTTATCTCTTCCGCTTGCAAGATCAAGATATGCGCCTCATTGGTTATGATGATTCAAATAATTTTGGACCATATATCAAAAGTGAAACCAGTATTAACTTTTTGACAGGTCGTAAAGTTTATCGCAAAAATATCAATGAAGAGATTGATGATCGGGATCCAAAGTTTAAAGAAACATGGCATACCTTTGATCTTGAGGCGATTTATTTGTCCAAAATCAAAGACTTTGATGAGATTGATTTTGGGATTTCTGATGTTGAAAATTAACACGTTTACAACGCATCATCTTGTGAAATGAATAATGAAAGGTGAATAAAAATGGCAAAACAAAACAATGAACTTATCGAAATATTAAAAATACGTTTCGAGCAAAATATGCAACGCCACCTAGACCTTGATTGGAAAAAAATCGAAGAAAAACTCATCGTCAATCCGAAAAAGCTAAAAGCCTTACAAGTGATGGAAGATACAGAGGGCGAGCCTGATGTCATCGGTTTTGATGCAAAAAACGATGAATTTCTGTTTGTCGATTGTAGTGTGGAAAGTCCGAAAGGTCGGCGCAGTCTGTGCTATGACGCAGAAGCTTTAGCCTCTCGTAAACAGCATAAACCTGCTGATAGTGCGGTCAATCTTGCTAAGCACATAGGGATCAGTCTACTCACCGAACAACAGTATCGAGATTTACAGCAACTTGGTGAATTTGATCTGAAAACATCGAGTTGGATAGATACACCAAAAGCAATTCGTGCGCTTGGCGGTGCGTTATTTTGTGATCGTCGGTATGATCAAGTCTTTACTTATCATAATGGTGCAGAGTCGTATTATGCAGCTCGTGGCTTTCGAGGGATGTTGCGAGTATAAATTGAGGTTATAAAATTGACTTTAAAGAATCATAAAAAGGGGAACATGATGAAAAAATTAGCCTGTGTATTGCTGTTCAGTTTGATGGCGACGAGTACCTTTGCCATGCCTGAATATCGTGCATAAATGCAAGAGCGATTGAAGGCATCAAAAAAGTTGAGTTTTGATTTTGAAAGTGGCATTGCTGTGGGGCGAGTGCTCGGTTTGTTTGAAAATTATTTTGGAAATATCAATATCATCTATGATCCAAAAGTTGATCAAGATAAAGAAATCACTATAGACACGGGATTTCATAATGGTTTGGTAACTTTCGAGAAAGTTTTACATAGGGCAAATTTGCAATATCAAGTCGTTGGTCCAAATACGATTAAAATTCTCCCAAAATAAAATCGCATCAAAGCAAGCCAATGCTTTGTGCAATTCTCAAAATACCTACGGTTTAAAAATGCTAAACTGTAGCCATTGATCTACACATTTTGAGAAATAACCACTCCATGACGATCCAGCGTCTACTCGATGAACTCAATCTTGAACAATATCAAGCCGCAACCACCACAGCGCAAAATGCACTGATCTTGGCGGGTGCAGGTTGTGGCAAGACCAAAACCATTGTCGCTAGAGCTGCTTATTTGATTAGTCAGGGCGTGCCTGCCGAGCAGATTCAGATCATGACTTTTACTCGTCGTGCTGCCAGTGAGATCGTGACTCGTGTCGAGCAGTATCTCGGTGTGCAGGCGCAGGGTTTGCGTGCTTCGACTTTTCATACTTTTTGTTTGGGAATTCTACGGCGTTATGCCAAAGCCTTTGAGCTTGGACAGTTCAATGTGATTGATCGTGATGATCAAATGCTGATGTTTCGTCTGCTCAGAGGTAAAGAAAAAAATAATGAATTACCCAAAGCTGCACAACTGCTTGATGTTTATTCATTTGCTCGCAATACCCAAAGTAAACTGAGCGAAGCACTCGCCAAACAGCTCCCTGAAATGGTGGAACAAAAAGAAAAAATTCTCACCATCATGCAAGCCTATGAGGCGCAAAAGCGTGAGCGTGGCTATCTTGATTATGATGATATTTTGGAATATGTGGCGAAATACTTAAACCATTCTGAGGCATTGGTCGATCAAGTCTTGCATCGTTGTCAGTATTTGCTTGTCGATGAAATGCAAGACACCAATCCATTGCAATGGTTATTGCTCAAGCCCTTTATTGGCAAAGCACATCTGTTCTGTGTTGGCGATGATGCCCAGTCGATTTATGGTTTTCGAGGTGCGGATTTTCAGAATATTCATGCTTTTAAAGAACGTGTACCTGATGCGAAAGTCATGACTTTGGCTCGCAACTATCGCTCAACGCAAGAAATCCTCGATCTATCCAATTGGATATTGAAAATCAGCCCACTAGATTATCAAAAACAACTTGTTGCCTATCGTGGCGAAGGCATTGCGCCTACGCTACATACTTTTGCCAATGAGTTTGAAGAAGCCAATTGGATTGCGCAAGATTTAAAAACTCGCCATCAACATGGCGCAGCGTGGCAACAACACATGATCTTGGTGCGTTCAAGTTTTGCAGGACGGCAGATCGAAAGTGCGTTGGTTGCTTCGGATATTCCCTATCAGTTCATCGGTGGAGTGAAATTGCTTGAATCCGCGCATGTTAAAGATGTGCTCAGTATGCTGCGTATCGTGGCGAATCATAAAGATGAATTGGCGTGGATGCGCTTTCTCACCCTATGGGATGGTGTGGGTGATGTCGGTGCAAGTCGCTTAGCCAGTGATTTTTTACAGCAGGATAATTTGTTAGGATGTTTGGAAAAATTAAAGAAATTCAGCAAAGTACCTACGCAAATTGCAATGATCTTTCAGCAATTACTTGATATACAACATCTGGTTAAACAAAGCCTTGAGATGGCATTAAATGCACTACAAGAGCAATTGGAAAAAAATTATCAAAACAAAGACTGGTCACGTCGTAGCCGAGATTTTGATTTAGTGAAACAACTTGCGGAACGGCATATGAATGTGTCGGCATTTATTGAAGAATATGTGATTGAGCCGATTTCACATAGCGAAGTTGAACGTGCCAAGGATCAAGATGTGGTGACATTAATTACCATTCATTCGGCAAAAGGCACCGAGCGAGAAGTCTGCTATGTCGCAAATGCTTCAGTGGGGCAGTTTCCTCATGCACGCTCTCAAGGGCAATTCGATGAAGTGGAAGAAGAGCGTCGGGTGCTATATGTGGCACTGACTCGTGCGCAAAATGAGCTGATCGTGACTCGGCAGAATCTATTCACATGGACCAAAGACACGATAGATACGGAAGGGCGACCAATCGTCGGCTATTTCTTCTCTGATCTGCCGCCAAAGCTGTGCCGTGAAACTTTGCATCGTCGTGGTAGCCAACGACAGAAAACGTGGACATTTGACCGAGAAGACAGCTTTGATAAGCCAAAAATTGGCATTGATTTTGATTAAATGATTTGCTTGAGATAGCGTGTTAATCGCATTGAAATGGAACAGATTCAAAGTATCTTTCAAGTTTTTTTATCCATTCGAGCGTAAAACCTCGGGGTTTAGCCCGAGGATATAAGTGACTGGCGTAAGCCATTAATGCGGTGTTTGCTGTTGTTGAATATACTGCTTAATAATCCCAATAGGCGCACCTCCGCATGATGCAGCGAAATAACTAGGTGACCACAAAGCATTCCCCCATAATTTGTTTTTAATTTCAGGGTGTTTGGTTCGTAAAATACGACTAGATGCACATTTTAAGCTATTGACTAGACTGGAAACAGCAACTTTAGGCGGATAGTTCACAAGTAAATGAACATGATCATGCTCACCATCAAATTCTATCAACTCAGCTTCAAAGTCTAAGCAAACACGCTTAAATACTTCATTCATAGTTTCGAGCATAGCTTTGGTAAAAACATCTCTACGATATTTAGCGACAAAGACTAAATGAACATGCATATTAAAAACACAATGCCGACCAGTTCTAATCTCTTGATTGCTGCTCATAGACCAAATATACTCAAGATATGAAAACACTCAAATTACGCATAAAAGACAAACATTGCAAGGTGCTAAATCAGATGGCATCTGAGGTGAATTTTGTTTGGAATTATGTCAATGATTTGTGTTTCAAGCATCTACAACGCAAACAACAATTCTTTTCAGCATACGACATTGCCAAATACACAAAAGGCACA
>LUOR01000052.1 GCA_001626925.1 Moraxellaceae bacterium REDSEA-S32_B1 | reverse complement strand
TGACCACACGGCAAGGCGTTTTACTGCAAAAAACGACGACCAGTGCAAATTATCAACTGTATGCCCTAAAAAATACCACACCGCCAAAACCGGGTTTGCAATATCCCCCACAAGGGCGATCGATAGAGGTCGAAGTGTGGGAGATTCCAAAGGCGTTATTCGGTGCAATCGTAGCTGAAGTACCTGCACCACTTGGCATTGGCAATGTGCAACTTGCAGATGGTTCGTGGGTAAAAGGTTTTATTTGTGAAGGCTATGCGCTCGAAGATGCAATTAATATCAGTGAATTTGGCGGTTGGCGAAACTATATCGCCTCGCTAAATAGTTAAATCAACACGTTTAAATCAGCACGTTCAAATCAGCTATAAAAAGGGGAAGTCCTATGATGCGTACCGCAACTTTATCGATGGGCGTCATGCTCAGTATGTTTTTAACGGCGTGTGACAATACCGCCAAAGTTCCAGAAGCCCAGCCAAAAGCCGAGCAAAGTGCTAGCACATCAACTGATACGATTAGTATTGGTTATAGTGATTGGCCTGGCTTCGTTGCTTGGCAAGTCGCCATTGAAAAAGGTTGGCTCAAAGAAGCAGGCTTGAATGTGGATTTTAAATGGTTTGACTATTCATCTTCATTAAATGCGTTTTCGGCAAATCAGCTTGATGCGGTACTGGTCACCAATGGCGATAACTTGATTACCTCAACGGGTGGTACCAAAGGTATCATGATCATGGCGACCGATTATTCTGCGGGCAATGATGTGATCATCGCCAAAGATGGCATCAATAGTCTTGCTGATCTCAAAGGCAAATCAATTGCAGTCGAAAAAGGCTTAGTGGATCACTTGCTACTATCAACAGCATTATCTGATGCAAAAATTCCAAGCGCAGACATCAAACTGGTCAATTCAGTCACCAATGAATTGCCACAAGTTTTTGCCAGCCCTGATATTTCAGCGATTGCAGTATGGCAACCCGTAGCCAACCAAGCGCTTAAAGCAGTGGCGGGCTCAAAAATTATTTATTCATCCAAAGATAAGCCCGGTCTGATCTATGACACGCTTTCCGTGAACATGACCCATCTGTCTGCGCATAAAGAAGAGTGGAAAAAAGTCATCCAAGTGTGGGATAAAACCGTTAAATTTATCAATGATCCAGCCACACATGAGGAAGCTGTGCAAATCATGGCGAAGCGAGTTGGTGTTGATCCAGCACAATATGAACAATTTGTCGGTGGCACACATCTGCTTGATTTGGCTGCCAATAAAACCGTGTTTACCAAAGGAACAGGTTTTGAGTCGATCTATGGTTCAACTTATCACGTTAATAAGTTCAACGTGGAAAATGGTATCTATACCACCGAAGTGGATGCCGATGGCTTGATCAATCCAGCGTTGATCGAAAGTTTAAAATAAACGATTAAGCTGCAAAAAATCCGCACCATCTAATGCGTGCGGATTTTTTTATGGGACTAAATAAGCAGATCAAATGAATTTACGAGGTCATGCTGGATCAAAATGAATGAGCCAAATGAATGAGCAAAACGCATCAGCGCAACAGTTAAATATGGGTACTTTTAGAAAATAGATTAATCACAATAATTCCTGCAATCATCAGCCCCAAGCCCATGATTGCAGCGAGGTCTAAAGACTGCTTAAACACTGTCCAGCCGACCAATGAAATCAGAATAATGCCCGCCCCAGACCAGATTGCATAAGCAATGCCTACAGGGAAATATTTCAACGTCATCGACAAGAAAAACAGTGCCACCACATAGCCAAGCACTGTGATCAATGATGGCACCAATATGGTAAAGCCATTGGAGGCTTTTAACGCTGAAGTGGCGATGACTTCAGCGATGATCGCTACGGCGAGATAAAGATAGGGAAACATGCGTCCTCACTCGGTAAATTAGTGCACCACATTGGCATGATGGCGTAAATGTAATTGCTCCTGATCCATCCACATTTCAGTTTGTGCAGTCGTTGCGGTACTTTGTAGTGGATGAAATACAGGCAAATACAGGTCTAACTCAAAATAAAAATCGTAGGCAACCCCTGCAATTTCACTATGTTGTTTGAGCATGTCAGTATCAAGTAACTCAAAATGATCCAATGAAATCGACTGTCCAACCTGCTGATCCTGTGTACTATAAGCGATACTGCCATCCTGCAAGGCAATCGAAAGCAGATAACTATTGATGTCTTGTTCGCTGAGATTACCTGCATTGAGTGCGTGTTGTAGGTCTGAATATTGGGTGCATTTTTGTTGCTGATCGGGCAAACGACTTCGGCAAAATGCTAATTTGTCGCCACAAACAATTAATCCACCATCCATCATGTGCTGTACACCAGTTTCAACGTGTTTGACATATTTCAGCCGTAAGCCGAGCAGAGATATAGGCTGTGTTGTCTTGATTTGTTGGCGCCAATCTTCGACATAGGCATTCGATGGTGAAAACTCCAGCACGGCATTGCCGATAGGATAGAGCTTTGCAGGTTCTGGCCACTGGGTTCGTGTTTGATAACCTTGAGCAATATGCCATGACAAAAGCTGTTGCTGATCATCCCAAAGCGTGTCACCAATCCATGCTTGGCGTTCGCAGATTGGCGTATCTTGTCCATCGCTGAGACGCAAATCAATGCTAAAAGTGCGTGATTGAAACCAATAGACAATGGTTTTTTCATCGGTGAGTCCATTGAAAAAGCTAATGCTTTTTCGGCGAAAACAGCCCAAAAGATAGTTTGGGAACTGAACATCCTCTATTTGACTGATCGGCAGTTGCGTGCATAAATCTAAGAGATGCGCCATATCACACCTCCTGCTGTTCGTTCATGCCAAAGGAATACAGCGGTCGGGCATTTTCCAGCACGATTTCTCCTGACGCAACTTTCTTTTTTAAATAGCCAAAAGTCTGCGCTGTTTGATTAAATAAATGCTCCCCCCCTTTGAGCGGTGCATATTTTGGGGCTTCATTCGGGATCACTGATTGGATCACATAGTCATAATCACAGGAGAAAAACAGCGGAAAGGAGTAGCGTTCTTCTTTGACTTTTTTGACGCGATGTTTGGTGGCGAGATAGCGCCCGTTGGAGAGGATTTCCATCATATCGCCGATATTCATCACCATACTATTGTCGATGAGCGGTATGTCGATCCATTCGCCTGATTTGTCCAAAACTTGTAGCCCTGGTGCAGTTGGCAACAATAAGGT
>LUOR01000051.1 GCA_001626925.1 Moraxellaceae bacterium REDSEA-S32_B1 | reverse complement strand
AAGTAGCATAAATTTCGTATCTTTCATCTTGAGAAAGTTGGGTGTATTTCTTCATTGTGTGCTTTCCAATTGCGAGTTGAAAAAGTCTAATGATTCTATAAATACACCTAACTTTTTCAACTAACTACAAATGTGTTGCACTTGGGATTTGAATCTGCGTTTTGATATGTAGTGAAAATATCATTTTATTTTAATTGTCACTAATTGTTCATCATTTTGCGATCAAAGCTTCATCTTTACCGTGTAGATTTTTCCTATTTAATTTATTTATAGCGAATGATGAGAAATCTATGCCAAATCTAGTGACACGCCGTGCTTTGATTCAGAAAAGTTTAATGGGTTTTGGGGCTTTATCCATTGCCAGCAGTTTAGTAGGTTGTAATGACGATGATAATCATTCCGAAAATGCACCAAAAGTTGAGTTCTTACATGGCGTTGCCAGTGGTGATCCATTACAAGATCGAGTGATTTTGTGGACCCGTCTTAGTCCTGAAGATTTAGCACTGCGTCTAAATGTGACTTGGGAAGTTGCTCGTGATGAAAATTTCTCCCAAATCATTGCTACTGGAAAAGTTGAAACTGGTCAGGTGGTAGATTTCACAGTAAAAGTCGATGCAACAGGTTTGGATGCAGGTGAAAGTTATTTTTACCGTTTCTTATGCGGTTCAGCTATTTCTCCAACTGGTCAAACCAAGACCTTAGCGACACAAACGGATCAAGTCAGCTTTGCTGTATGTTCATGCTCAAACTATCCAGCAGGTTATTTTCATGTCTATGCCGAGATGGCAAAACAAGATGTTGATGTGGTGATTCATCTTGGCGATTATATTTATGAATATGGCGCAGATGGCTATGCAACAGAAGATGCGGTGGCTCTTGGTCGTACACTCGCAGAAGATAATAATACAGAAATCGTCAAATTAGACGACTATCGTAAGCGTTATGCGCTATATCGTGGCGATGAAGATTTGCAAGCAGTGCATGCACGTCATCCATTTATCGTGGTGTGGGATGATCATGAATTAACCAATGATACATGGCGTGAAGGTGCAGAAAATCACCAAGAAAATGAAGGTGACTTTTTCGAGCGTAAGCTTGCCGCACTACAAGCCTATTTTGAATGGATGCCAATTCGTCCGATCTCCGAAGATGATCACTTAAATATATATCGTCAGTTTAATTTTGGTGAGCTGGTACAGCTGAATATGCTGGATACACGTATTTTGGCACGTGATGCGCAACTGGATTATGCAAACTATATTACTACCTCGGGTGTGGACTTTGCCAAGTTCCAAGCGGATTTAACAGCGCAAGATCGTACTTTGTTAGGGTATACGCAACGTGATTGGTTACAACAACAATTAGCTACGTCAAAGGCAACTTGGAACGTGTTAGGGCAACAAGTTTTGATGGCGAAAATGTTGATCCCTGCTGAATTGCTTATGTCTTTAAGTGCAATCACTAGTGGTAATGTCACCGAAGAAACCTTAACTGCAATGAATACGCAAATCACTGAATTGGTCACCATTAAAATGCGTATTGCACAGGGCGATCCAAGTGTGACCGAACAAGAGAAGGCTCGGGTCAATACTGTTGCACCGTACAATCTTGATGCGTGGGATGGCTATTATTATGAACGTGAAGTGCTGTATGCGACGTTGATGCAATTAAATAAAAAAGTCGTGGTGCTGGCAGGTGATACGCATAATGCATGGAGCAGTTATCTACATAGCCAAGCGATGCAGTCACAGCCATCAAGCTACGTTGGCGTTGAGCTGGCGACCAGTTCGGTGTCTTCACCAGGTATGGAAAAATATTTAAATATTCCGCAGGCGCAGTTGCAACAGTTTGAAATGGCATTTACTACCCTGATTGATGAGCTGGCATATACCAACTTGAATCAGCGTGGCTATCTCACTGTGACTTTTGATCAAGCGCAAATGCAAGCCAATTGGATTTTTGTTGATACTATTAAATCTGAAGAATATAAGGTCGATGCAAGTCGTGGGCATCAATTGACATTAGATGTGAATTTGAATGTCAAGACTGATTCTGCACAGGTCGCATAACAGTTAACGCACTTTTGTGCTGCTACTTTGTTAACCTCGCTTGAAGTACGCGGTGTACATCATCACTCGGTTGCCTGGTATCCGTGCAAAATTGCACTGACTGTAAGTTATCGTTTTCAGTCAAATTCGTTTGGCTGATTTTTAGATTTTATTAAATAACAAACATTTAATAAATTATTCATAAATTGCAGGCATAAAAAAACTAGCAATTAAGCTAGTCATTTTTTACATCAAACTTCATTCTAAATTTTGATGTCACCATAAAATGGTGCCCGGGGCCGGACTCGAACCGGCACGCTTTGAGGGCGGGGGATTTTAAATCCCCTGTGTCTACCTATTTCACCACCCGGGCGTACATTCTAAGTGTGCAATTTGTTTAATGTCTTTATGCTTAGACTGACCAATTTTGGAGGCGGAGGTCGGAATCGAACCGGCGTACACGGAGTTGCAGTCCGCTGCATGACCACTCTGCCACCCCGCCTTATTGGTGAAGCACATATTAGCAACCTTTGAGAAAAAAACAATACTATCGGCTGAGAATATGCACAGAAAAACAACATCTAAGCGCAATTTAGAAAGTTTTTCATGTATGATTTGCACATTAAAATTTTTGTTGAATCGTGGAGACAGGCTGTGGTATTGGTATTGGATGGTCGTGCGTTAGCAAATAAAATTGAAGCAGATTTATTGACTCGTGTTGAGGCGTTAAAAACCAAAACTGGTCGCACACCGATTTTGGCGACTATCTTAGTTGGCGATGATGGTGCATCGGCGACTTATGTACGTATGAAGGGCAACGCTTGTCGTCGTGTGGGCATGGATTCGTTAAAAATTGAATTGCCACAAAGCACCACCACTGAACAGCTTTTAGCAGAAATTGAAAAACTTAATGCCAATCCAGACGTACATGGTATTTTGCTACAACATCCAGTACCTGAACAGATTGATGAACGTGCGTGCTTTGATGCAATCAGCCTTGAAAAAGATGTCGATGGTGTGACTTGTCTTGGCTTTGGTCGTATGGCGATGGGTGAGCCTGCTTATGGTTCTGCAACGCCACAAGGCATCATGACGATTTTAAAAGAATATGGCATCGAAATCGCTAGTAAACATGCAGTAGTTGTTGGTCGTTCGGCGATCTTAGGTAAGCCAATGGCAATGATGTTGCTTCAAGCTAATGCGACTGTGACGATTTGCCATTCACGTACCCAAAACCTTTCAGAGTTGGTGAAGCAAGCTGATATTGTGGTCGGCGCAGTGGGTAAAGCAGAGCTGATTAAGAAAGACTGGATAAAACAAGATGCAGTCGTTGTTGATGCAGGTTTCCACCCACGTGACGGTGGTGGTGTAGGTGATATCGAATTACAAGGCATTGAAGACGTCGCTTCTGCGTATACACCTGTACCGGGTGGCGTTGGTCCAATGACCATTACCACATTAATTCGCCAAACAGTAGAAGCTGCTGAAAAAGCATTTGGCTAATTAATGAAGAAGACTACTCATCTGAGCGCACCACAGCAACTGTTGGATGCGCTTCATCAGGTCATTCCAAACTGTGAATTAACAGCACAATATTTGCCTGACACGCCAATCCAGTTGTGGTTGATTCCACCTGTATTTTCTAATGATCGCTTGGATGATGAAGTTGTTCGCAAGATTTGGAATGAAACACCGTACTGGATTTTCTGCTGGGCGTCAGGTTTGGCGATGGCGCAGTGGCTGTTAGCAGAGCCACATCATGTCAAAGATAAAGTGGTTTTGGACTTTGGTGCAGGCTCAGGTGTAGTAGCGATTGCTGCAAAGCTAGCAGGCGCGAAGCGAGTGATTTGTTGTGATATTGATTTGGTCAGTCTTGAGTCATGTCGTGAGAATGCCAAACTGAATCAAGTTGAATTAGAATATTTAGATGATTTGTATCAAGCCGAACAGGTCGATGTACTTTTAGCCGCAGACGTTTTATACGACCAATGCAATCGCTTCTTTCTCGATGAATTTTTAAAATTTGCACCTGAAGTGTGGGTTGCAGACAGTCGAGTGAAAAATTTTAGTCATCCAAACTATATCAAAATTGATGAACGTAGTGCGACAACATGGCCTGATCTCGATGAAGCCAAAGAGTTTCGCAATGTCAGTTTTTATAAGACGCTATAATTTTTATCAATAGCGTCTTTTTTCATGTATTAATGGTATTTTTTCTGTTTTAGGCTTTTAAGCACTGCAGGTATAAAGAATGACGTTAAGCGTTCTTGGTTGAGTTTCCAACCCTTGACGAGAAGCATAGTCATCAGCACCTGATAGGCTTGGCGTATTAGATAATCCGAATGTAGCACGCGTTTGACCGATATTTACACCTTGAGCGCTTGGGTTGTTCGCTTGAGTATTGACTTCATTACTCCCCAAAATATTGATCATATACGTTTTATCAGAACCAAGTACTTGTTGGCATGCGCTTTGGAGTTTGGCTTGAATCTTCGCTTGGTCAGCATTTGCAGAGAGTGTGTATTTGAGGGTTGTGGTTTGTTTGCTTTGAGAAACGATTTCGTAGCCTGATTTGCCGTTGAATTGTTGTGCTGTGGTTTGACACCCAGACAGTGTTATTACAGAAAGCATTGAAATAATTAAAATTTGTGCTTGCATTAGAATCTCTCGTCATTGTAGTGTCGCTTTAATTATGCGACTTTATTGCATGGAATGAAAGTCGAAGTCTGTATAGATTGCAAATACTAAGGAAAGGTTATGGTAAATATTGGTGCATTGAGGAAGATTTGTATCGTTGGTTGTGGGACAGCAGGTTGGTTTGCTGCGCTTCATACGCAAAATATTTAATGACCAAGTTGATATTACGGTAATCTCAAGCCCTGAGAAGCCAATAGTTGGTGTTGGTGAGGGAGGGATTCTTAATTTTATTGATGCTTTGCATCACTTAGACATTCCGCTATTAGAATTTATGCAACAGACAGGGGCAGTGCATAAACTTGGATTTGTTTATGAAGGTTGGCGTACTGGTAAGCAAGATGATTTCTACTACCATATGTTTCAAAACTTGCGGATTATGACATTGTTAAAGGGTTTCACCCTGCATTATCTATACTTGCAAATCATCAAATTCCACTCTCTCAGATTGCGGATTCAATTCAACTCAGAGAGCAAAATATTTCTCAAAATCAATTGACTCAAATATTAACCTCTTATCAAAATCATAGTTTTGAAAGTTCATTTCATTTTGATGCATTTCAAGTCGGTCAATACTTAAAAAAGATTGCTTCGCAAAGAAACATTCATCATATAGAAGATACATTAATCTCAGTTGCTCGCAATAGCGAAAGTGGCGATATTGAAACACTCCAGCTTAAGCAACAGGCCTTAGCTTGTGATTTTGTGATTGATGCTTCGGGATTTTCACGATTATTAATCGAAAATGAACTGAAAACGCCGTGGTGTGATCTTACAGATCGTTTGGTAATGAATAAGGCAATACCATTTCACTTACAACATCAATTAGAACACCCAGATCTAGTCACACGGTCAACTGCGCTGAGTGCCGGCTGGGTATGGCAAATTCCACTACAGCAACGTATTGGTGCAGGATATGTATATAATGATCAATTCATTAGTCTAGATCAAGCTCTAGATGAAGTAGAGCAGTGGTTAGGGCATTCGATTGACGCTCTAGGTGTGATTGACTTTAAGACGGGTTATTTTGAAAAGATATGGTCGAATAATGTCTTTTCCATTGGTTTGAGCTCAGGATTTGTTGAGCCATTAGAAGCGACATCTATCGGTCAAATGTTAATGCAATTGAAGCTGTTTGATATTCTGGTTAAAGAAACACAAGGAATCATTGCTAAGCAACATATTGATTTTTATAACCAACAGAATGCGCAATCGTGGGAAGGTATAGCTGATTTTATTCGAATGCACTATGACACACCACGGGCGGATACAGAATTTTGGAAATATGCTCAGACCATCCCAATGTCTGAGAAATATCAAGAGCTGAAAATGTGCTGGCAGCATAGAAGCCCTCGAAATTATGATTTTCTTGATCATGAAATGGATAAGTTTAGTCACTTTGGTGTGTTTAGTTGGTTTACTATTGGTCAAGCTCTCGGACACATTGGTGCGGAAGTGACTGCGAATGAGTTGGTTGCGCTAAGTGCAGAAGAGAAGCAAAAGCTCATCCCACTCTTATCACGTATTAAGTCAAAATTAAATTAATGACGTTTATTTTTCGAAATTGAGTGTAGATTAAGCATTTAGTTATTTTGAGTCTTGACGAAGTGCTTTGAAAATATAATAATGCGCCCACAGTTTACGGCTATGTAGCTCAGTTGGTTAGAGCACCGCACTCATAATGCGGGGGTCACAAGTTCAAGTCTCGTCATAGCCACCATTTTTATAGGTCATACTCCCATGTATGACTTTTTTTTGCCTCATTAAAAATACTTTATATTTAGTGGTTTACAGCGTACGTCGTTGTGCTTGATGGTGTTTGTATGGTTAAATTTAACATCACTTTAAAACATTTTTCTAAAAATAATACTCGACAAAAACAGTACTTTTGGGCGTAAAATAATATCAATCTGCACTAAGATTACGCCAAAAATTTAACGAACTTTTTATAAAATCACATACAAATAGAATAAGTTGATTATCGAATAAAAATTAAGATTTAATGTTTAGTATTTGATTCACTTGATCAATCGTCTGTTCAGCTTGGAAAAATGGTTGAATCATTTGATCAATAAAAGCATCTAACAGATTTAATTCATCTAAACGCTTGAGAATACTTGGTGCAAAGCGTTCTGCTTCAAGTTGTATGTCTTCAATCTTCAAGCCTGTTGAGAGGAAAAGCTCATAAATTGTTTCTTCTGCGAATGTATCGTAGAAGTAATGAATGCCTTCTTTGATGATCTGCTGAAAAGTATCGTTATGACGAAAATCTTTCCAAAATTCATAACTCAGGATAAATAACTCTTCGCTATCTAGAGGCGATGCCATATTGGTAAATTCTGCAACAGACTTGTACTTAATACTTTCCCAAAGACTCATGCCCAGTGTGAGGTATTCTTCTTTTTCTAAATGAAATAAAAATAAAAGCTGTTGCTGAAAAAGTTGAGCGGCTCTGATTTCAATTTGCTCTTCGAGTTTCTGCGCTTGCGCATGAAAAAAACGCTGTAACGATTCAGGTAGCCGATCTAAGGTCTTTTCAGACACTTGATGTAGATTTTTAGGACTAAAGTGCTCGATATTTTGATTAATCCAGTAAGCGCACAGGCTTCGGATTTGAGGGGTATGTTCGATCTGAGTTCTGATGTAATCAAATACTTCATCAAGCTCTAATATCTTGCGAAGCCAATGCTCTATTTGTTGGTCACTGGCGAAATCAGCCAAAGGTGCAGTGGTTTCATTGAGCTTAATATGGATGTTCTGCGCAATCTCACCGATTACACTGAGAAGAGCAGGTTTAAAATTGATTTTGTAGACTTGGCTTTGTACGACACCGACCAGTTGCTCAACGTCAATGATTTGATTGAGCGTAACGGTGTCACTGGTCTGAAAAAAATAAGCAATACGTTCTCGTTGCAGTTGTTGGGCATTTTCACCCAACAACATGTCTTTGAAATATTGCTTTTGCAAGCGATAGAGTTGATCTACGATTTGCTGTGCTTCAGACACCTGCTTTCCATCCATTGACAATCGGGTAGCGACGCTCCCGACCAAATGCACGGGAGCTGATACGTGGTCCAATTGCACCTTGACGACGTTTGTATTCGTTTCGATCGACAAGTTTGATGACTTTACTCACCACGTCTGCGTCAAAGCCTTTTGCCACGATGCTATCTTGACTCAAATCTTCTTCGATGTACATATACAAAATCGAATCTAAAACATCATAAGCAGGCAATGAGTCTTGATCTTTCTGATCTGGACGAAGCTCAGCCGACGGCGGACGAGTGATGACACGCTCAGGAATCACAGGTGTTTTGGCGATTGAATTGCGGTATTTGGCCAATTCAAAAACAATCGTTTTATAGACGTCTTTGAGCGGGGCAAAGCCACCGACCATATCGCCATACAGCGTGCAGTAGCCGACTGCGAGTTCAGACTTATTACCTGTGGCAAGGACGAGATTGCCAAATTTATTTGACAATGCCATTAGCAAAGTACCACGCGAGCGAGCTTGTAGGTTTTCTTCTGTGGTATCCATTGGACTGTCGCCAAAGAATGGATAAAGCGTCTGCATAAAAACATTCACAATCGGATTAATTTCTGCGATACCAAAGGTGATTCCTAGACGCTGAGCTTGCTCAGCAGCATCTTCAACACTCATCTGTGCGGTGTAGGTATACGGCATCATCACTGCTTGTACACGATCTGCACCTAAGGCATCCACAGCGATTGCCAAAGTCAATGCTGAATCAATACCGCCAGAAAGCCCAAGTACCACACCTGGAAAGCCTGAATTATTGACATAATCACGAACAGCCATGACCAAAAGTTGATAAATCTCAGGAATGGTATCTAATGCAGGTTCAAACTTTTGCTGTAGATATTGTTTTTTCTCAGCGTCAAAATCAACGAAGAGTAAATCGGATTCGGTGAGTTCGGCACGTGCAGCCACATCACCATTTTGATTAATGACTGTAGAAGCACCGTCAAAAATCAAATCATCCTGCCCACCGACTTGGTTGACATAAACGATGCGTAGATCATTTTCGGCGGCAAGTTTGCTGATCAATTGTTGACGTTGTTGAGGTTTACCAGCTTCATATGGAGAAGCATTGAGTACCAAAATCGTTTCAGCACCAAGCGATTTGAGTTGCTTGGTATTTTTCTCAACCCAAATGTCTTCGCAGATGAGTACACCAAACTTGTGACCTTGATGTTCAAAGATAAGATGTTGATGACCAATTTCAAAATAGCGTTGTTCATCAAATACGCTATAGTTTGGTAAATTCTGTTTGTGATAGCGACCGATAATTTGACCATTATGAAGCAATGCTGCCGAGTTGTAGCGTTTGCCTTCCTCATCAACATGCACATAACCGACGACGATCAAAATATTCTTTACCTGAGCAAGATGTTTTAAACCTTGTTCGATACGTCCTGTAAGACTTGGGCGCAATAATAAATCTTCAGGCGGATAGCCGATCAATGCAAGTTCAGGGAAAACAATGATATTTGCACCTTTCTCGGCAGCTTGACGTGCTTGTTGCAACATGTTTTCAGCATTTTGCTGAATATCACCGACCAGTGGAGAGAACTGGGCGAGAGCAATTTTGAAATTACGCATTCTAAAAAGTTTCCTAAATTCAGGATGATTATTTGTGGTTTGGACAAATTTTATTTTCTTGTATTGTCCCAAACCACCTTAGCAAAGAAAAAAACATGGTACTAAGCATATCTAAGCAAAATGTATACGCAAATAGTGTACAGTTTAATCATTAAAATCCATGCTATTGTATGAGAAAATTCACTTTAAATCCTAGTGTTTTAGGTGGTTTTTTGTTTAAACCATCTATCATTTCGAAAAAATAGCAAAACTTAAGTGGAATACAATTTTTACGATGTCAAAAATGTTCAGTCAGTGGTTTGTGAGTAAGCGACGACAGCTTACTGCTGGTGAAATTGATTTCGCCAAAACGGTTTTTGCCAATCATATAGATTATGAAAAGGTCGAGATTGTTGCGCATCGTTTGGTGATACCACATTATGCGATCAGCCCAAATGGTCATATTTATTTTAATCGACTGGACTGGAAAGCGGATTTTTCACAGGAAAGTCTTGAGTTGCAATCTTGGTTGATTCATGAAATGACGCATGTATGGCAAGTGCAACAGGGCATTTCTGTTATCAAAAAAGCACTATTTGATCGTCGCTATAAATATGTGATCAAGTTTGGTAAGTCCTTTCTCAACTATGGTATTGAGCAACAAGCGCAGATGATGCAAGATTATTTTATTCGGATAAACCGAGGAGAGGAGTGCGAATCACTTCGACAATGTATTCCTTTTTTACCCAACTCTTTAAACATTAATTTGAAAAAATAAATTACTTAAGATGCTCCAAAAGTGATTTGTAAATAAAATTTGAGCATGAAAAAAGCGCCCTAGATGGACGCTTTTTTATTTCACTGTACTGTCCCGTCCTGAAATAAGTTTACACCTTAAGAGACTTATTTTATGGAACATAAACGAGAACAACGAGTTAAACGTACACAACGTGACTATAGCTTTG
>LUOR01000050.1 GCA_001626925.1 Moraxellaceae bacterium REDSEA-S32_B1 | reverse complement strand
TGTTCGGGCTGGCTTGGCGTATGTGCCTCAAGGACGGGATATTTTTTCGACCTTAACCGTTGAAGAAAATATCTTGATCGGTATGGCAAAGTTTTCAGGGGCGAAAACCCGTAAAGTACCAAGCCATCTCTATGATATTTTCCCAGTGCAGATATTGGACGGGTGATTCGCAAACTGGCTGATCAAGGCGATATGTCGATCGTTTTGGTGGAGCAGTTTTATGACTTTGCCGAAGAACTCGCCGATAACTATACCGTCATGGCGCGTGGTCAAGTGATTGCGCAAGGTGTCGGCAGTGAAATGCAGGAGAAGGGCATTCAAGATTTGGTGGCGATTTAAGCCAAGATGCGCTGTTGTCGTCAACGCAGCGATCTGATTTTAAAAGAAAAAACATTCCTCACTGTATGTGCAGTCGAGGAATGTTTTTGTATTTAGAACGTCGCTGGTTGTTTATTTGACGTCTTGACTATCGTTTTTGCCATCATTGCCTTTGATCACCATATAGAGCACCGCAATAATTAACAGCCATGCGCCACCAAAGGCACTGGCACAGAATGTAAGGATACGACCATTCTTATCGAGATGCCACCAGTTATGATGTAATGCCAGCATCACAAAGCCCCATTGAACCAATGCAAATACGATGATCACTAAAGCGTGACGGCGAACGGTTGGACGCATTGCCATAGCAGTACCTTAACTGTGCAAAATTTGCGGGATATTATGCCATTTTCCGAGCGAGAATGGGTAGTTTTGATGTGAAGCAATGCATTGATAGGGTATTGAATGAAATTTTGGCTTTATCTGATTGAAAAATATAAAACCTTGCTCGGAGTCATACCATTTATGTTTATATGGACAGATCAACCTTCGGTTCGACCTACTTTTCTTTCGGGAAAAGTAGGCAAAACCATTTGTCCGTCGCAAACTCGGTCAAACACCGAGACTAAACCAACATCTTGAAAACACATTACTTTAAAAATGTAGTCCTGACCTCGAACAATGCGACTGACATTTTCACGTAGCAAATTGTTTTTACTCGTCTTATTCCGATTTTGGACATTACGAAAATGTATTGCTTCGACTTTAACTTACTTTTTAAATGGGAAAGCATATTTCACGATGCGCCCAACTACTTGACCAAACTGCTTGGCAAGGCTGGCATTATTGTAGTTTAAGCCATATTTTTTGCAGACCGCTTCGACTTTTGGTGCCATTTTGCGATAGCGACGTGCGGGTACTTCTGGAAATAAATGATGCTCAATCTGATGACTGAGATGCCCTGATAAAATATGAAAGGCTTCTGAACCTGTGAGATTTGATGAGCCACGAATCTGGCGCATATACCAATGTCCTTTGGATTCATTCAGCAACACGGTCTTTGGGAAAACTTCGACATCTTTGGTGAAGTGCCCACAAAAAATAATGCTAAACGTCCAAATGTTACGCACGCCATTGGCGGTCAAGTTACCCAAAAATACAGGTAATGCACTAGGACCAGCAATCACAGGGAAGAACACATAATCTTTAAACAGTTTCTTGCCGATTTTGGCTTGCATCGGCTTCCACTCTTTCCAGAGCTGTTGTTTGCTTTTTTTGCCAATCCACCATTTGCCCAGTTCAAGGTTTTGAATCGCTACGCCCCATTGGAATAGCAAGCAAAATGGAATGCTATACAAAGGTTGTAAGAGATAGCCTGCTTTCCAGCGTTGCTCAGGAAATAGACGCAGTAAGCCATAGCCGATGTCATCATCCATGCCTTTGATATTGGTATAGGTGTGATGCTTGAAGTTGTGTGTTTCCCGCCAATTGTCTGAGGTGCCAACGGTATCCCACTCGTAGCCTTGACCAGTATAGTTAGGATCATTCATCCAGTCGTATTGACCGTGCATGACATTGTGCCCAACTTCCATATTTTCCAAGATCTTGGCAATCGAAAGTAAACCAGTACCGAGCAACCACGCAGGTGGAAACCAGCCAGCGAACAATAGTGCACGACCAAGCGCATTGCTATAACGTACCGTGGAGATCACTCGGCGTAGATATTTGGCGTCTTTTTCACCGAGATCATCGAGCACTTCTTGCTTGATTGCATCGAGCTCTTGTGCAAAACGCTCAAGCTCAGCAGGTGTCAGTTCGCGGTTTTTAGGATTTTTAAAATATTCGATTTTGACGGGCATATTCATGGTGTATTCCTCAAATTCTATAGCTAAGCAAAGCGGGCAAGGTGTTCAAATCAAGCGCAGTGAGTAAGCATGCGCTGTTATAGATCCAGTTCAAGGTCACTTTGCGCACTATTGACACAGATGCGTAGCGACTGATGGGCTTCATGATTTTGCTGTTTGTTGGCAATATGCTGGGTACTGCCACTGACCTTTTGACATGCGCATTTATTACAGATGCCCATGCGACAGCCATGCTGTGGACGGATATTTTCTGCTTCGAGTGCGGATAAAATCGATTCGCCTTTTTTGATTTGCACGTGCTTGTTAGAGCGGGTGAGATGTAGATCGACATATTCGACCGCTGTTGATGCTGTATCGCTGACATTCGGCGTAGAAAAATAAAAGGCTTCACCTTGGAATTGTTTAGCGTTCATCGTCAGTGATTGTGCGGTCTCGACAAAGCCCGACGGACCACAAGCAAAGACAGCAACGTCCTCAATTGATACTATCTGCGCCACATGCTGTGCACTGAGTCGAGTGTGTAGCGGATCATTTGCTGTTGCAGGTTCACGGGTGCAAATATAGTCCACTTTAAAGTTCGGATATTGTGTTTGCCACTGCTGAAATTGTTCAAAAAATGCCAATTCACCTTGCTTAGACACCCAGTACAGCAGATGGATTTGGTAGTCGGCAAAGCGCTTAGACACATGTAAATCATGCAATAAGCTATACACGGGTGTAATGCCACTGCCTGCGGCTAAGAATGCCAAACGCTGGCTCTGGAAATGTGGAAATTCCACCTCACCATAGGGCGCACCAAAGCGAATGATGTCACCAAGCTTTGCTTGCTCACACAGCCACGTACTCACCAAACCACCCGCAACATACTTAACATGTAAAGCGACATGCTGCGCATCGAGTCGGGTGAGGCTATAGTTGCGCTCATAACGGATGCCGTTGATTTCCACAAAAACAGGATGATGTTGTCCTGCCAAGCCGAAATCCATCTGACGATTACACTGAATCGTCAGCGCATACATATCATCGGAGATTTGCTGGCGTTGGGTGATGCGTCCACGCATTTCTTCGGTAGACCACAGCGGATTGATACGTTGTAACCAAAAATCAGCGGTTGAACGATCAAACACACTGTCACTCAGGAGACGCAACCACGGGTTGCTTTTTAATAATGTCGTCATCACATATTCAAAAATAAGGGATTTGTAATTATTATACACTTGTATATACGTGTGTATAGTTATTCGCCAAAATTATTCCCTCGGTTATGTAAAAATTGCGCAGTTAAAGGCTGAGTATTGTTGCTATTTAGTTGAATTAAAATGATTTTAATATTTACAAAAAAGTGCCGAAAAATCCAAATCTACAGCCATAAAAGCCAAGTCATGCTTAAAAAATCACGACAGATTTCACAAAAAAATAGCTTACCGTTATACTAGGCTTTTCTATAGATACAATGGTCTCGATCACTGTGCATCGAGCCATGGCTGAGCGCATCAATCCCATGACAAGCACCTTGCAACATCCTGAGCAATCTTTCGAGCACGATAGCGATCAACGTGATGCCGACAAACCTGTATTACGTAGCCCAGGACGTAAAGCATCGATTACCCAAGCGGAGTTGTTTGAAGCAACGCTGAATCTGATCCGTTCAGGGCGCAGTATTTCATCATTGAGTCTGCGGGAAATTGCACGTGAAGCGGGGATTGCGCCGAATAGCTTTTATCGCCATTTTCGTGATATTGATGAGCTTGCGATTGCCTTGATTGGTCGCTCTGGCAAGGTGCTCCGTCAGATCATCCGCCAAGCACGGCTTGAAGCGCAAAAGGGCAAAAGTATCGTACAAAGTTCAGTGGATATTTTTATTCAAGAGCTGGATGCAGATGAGGGCAATTTGGCATTGTTGCTTCGTGAAGGATATACAGGTTCGGCGTCATATCGTCAGGCAGTCGAGCAACAACTGGATGATTTTCAAAAAGAATTGCAAGACGACATCGTGCGCCTAGAGCAACATCATCACAATCAGATTGCCTATCCAGACTTGGTCGCCAAAGCCATTACCCAGTTGGTATTTAATATGGGTGCCAAGGTGATCGAATTGCCACAAGCCGAACGCCAAAAGATCGCCGAGCAAACCGTGATTATGATTCAAATTTTACTGATCGGTGCACGTAAGCTGTAATATTCTGATTTTATAAAAGTAATTTAAGTTATTTTCAATTTTTCAAAATGACAATGACGTTGCAAATTTGTCATTGTGTTGCCTGTAGTTTGGTTTTAAGCTCAGGCAAAGTGTCGAGTGGGCTTTATGCGAGTATTTCAACGAATTCACCGTAAATTAAACTGGTCGGTTAAACGCTATATGATGGTCATTGCATTGATTTTGCTGATCACGTATGTGGCATCAGCGATTTTTCAAACCTATAAGTCGATTCCTGAAGGGCTTGATTTTGCAGGGCAAACGCATGCCAGTAATGTCGAGTTTTTGGCGGATCGTACCTTCGTCGATGGCAGCGGTCAACGGCAACATGAACAGCAGATTTTCGATGCCATGTTGACTTTGATTGATCAAGCGCAAAGCACCATTGTGCTGGATATGTTCTTGTTTAATGCTGAGCTTGGTGAGTCGAAGATGCAACATCGACCGCTCACGGTACAATTGACCAAAGCATTGATTGATAAGAAAAAGATCAATCCTCGGATGCAGATTGTGTTGATTACCGATCCGATCAATACGGTCTACGGTGGCGTGCGTCCAGAGCATCTGCATCAGCTTGAAAATGCTGGAATTAAAGTGGTGGTCACCGATTTGCGTCCACTGCGTGCCTCCAATCCTGCATGGTCAGGACTGTGGTATATGTGCTGTCAAAGCCTTGGTAATAATACCGAAACAGGTTGGTTGCCAAATCCATTCGGTGCGCAGAAAATCACTTTGCGGAGTTATCTGGCACTTGCCAACTTCAAAGCCAATCATCGTAAAACCATGGTGGTCGACACCTTAACGGGCTGGAAAACGCTAATTTCTTCGGCGAATCCGCATGATGCTAGCTCAGAGCATAGCAATGCCGCCATGATCATTCATGGCAAGATCGCTTCAGAAGTGTTAGCGACCGAAGCCACGGTCGCCAAAATGTCACAAGGCGATGTGCCTGCGCTGATTATGGGTGAGAATAAGGTCACTGGCGATGCACCGCAAGTACAACTGCTGACCGAAGCACAGATTTATGATCATGTGCTCAAATCCATCAATGCGACCGCTTCTGGTGAACAGCTTGATTTGATGATGTTCTATCTCTCCGAGCGCCACATCGTCAAAGCCTTGATTGCCGCCAAGCAACGTGGTGTTAAGGTCAACGTCCTACTTGATCCGAACAAAGATGCATTTGGTATGCAAAAAAATGGCATTCCAAATCGTCAAGTGGCGTGGGAACTCCACAAAAATGATGTGCCTGTACGTTGGTGCAATACCCAAGGCGAACAATGTCATAGCAAACTGTTGGTCATTACCAAGCAAGATCAGACCAAACAAGTCATTCTCGGTTCTGCCAACTACACCGCTCGAAATCTCAAAAATTATAATTTGGAAACCAATGTCGCAGTCACAGGACAGGCAAGCTATCCTGCGATTGCCTCTGCACAGCAGTATTTTGATCAAGCATGGCAAAACCAAAACGGTCAGGTGATGAGTGTCGATTATGATCAATACAAAGATGAATCGTGGCTGAAATATTGGTTATACCGTTTTATGGAATGGTCTGGATTGTCGACGTTTTAAGCGATGGTTGATATGAAAAAAGCCTTGTCATCGAACAGATTACAAGGCTTTTTTTCATGCTCTAGTTTTGTCTATTTTAAATCATCAAAGGCTTGATCGGCATCAGGTTGACTTTGACCAGAGAGTTTTTCCAGTTCGATATTGATCAACGCCAATTCTTGTTTGGCTTGGGCGAGGTATTCACGCACACTTTGTTCGCTGTCGGTATGACAGAGTAGGTTTTCCGTGACATTCTTGATATGCAGTTGAATCTTTTTATGCTGTGCTGACATCGCCGTATCGTTTTCAGTGGCAATGGTTTTAAAGCGTTGTAACAGTTCCACTACTTCTGAGCTGACATAAGCCTGCGCATCGGCTGCCATTTCTTCGATCTCACGTTGTTTTTGATATTGCCGATAACGATAAAAGGCAAAGGCAAGAAAAGCCAAAATAAGCAGTATAAAAATCGACATAATGGTTTTGCTCAGCATAATTGTCGTTTATTGATTTGTGTATTATGCGAAATTCGCACAATTTCGCCAAGTCTTTCACAATTATTTTGTATGAAACTCGATAATAATACGATCAGCAGTGATTCCACGTTTTTTAGGACGAAAAATTGCAGGCAAAAAAAAGCTATTGTCTTGGGGGGAACAATAGCTTAAAAGGGTTTAAAACGAGATTATTTTTCTAATTAATGTGCAGTAAACGGATTGACTGCATTAATTTACAGTACGGATGTTATGTCCATTTTGATGTTCGATTTTGGCTTGTTTAGGCATCAATAACCAAAGCACCAAATACACCAAAATTCCAGGGAAGCCCGCACTCATCACCGAAACCAATACGAAGATGATGCGTAGTAGATTTGCATTCCAACCAAAGCGTTCAGCAATACCACCCATCACGCCTGCGATCATGTTTTGTCCAGTCGAGCGATATAAACCTTGTTTTTGCATGATTGAAAAATTCTCCTCTAAAATGAAATGATTCAATTGCGATACTTTATATATGTGGGTGATGTAGCGATTTTCAATCTGGGCACAGCGATTGAATTGTTAAGGATTGTTATCCATGCAAAAAAATCACTGTGCGTTTTTTAGATATGTTGAGCGAAGATTTAACTCACATGTCGTCCAAATAGTCCTAAGGCTTCTTCTGCACTAAAGCGATAGGTCGTGTTGCAGAACTGGCAATTCATCTCAATCGGATTTTGTTCCATCAAGGTTTCTTTGACCGCATCTTCACCGATCTGAATCAAGGCATTGGCACAGCGTTCTTTGGAGCAGGTACAGCCAAATTGCAGTGCTTCACTGTCAGGCAAACGCACATCTTCTTCATTATAAAGACGATATAAAATCTCTTGTGCAGGTAGGTCGATCAACTCATCGGCTTTGATGGTGTCGGTAAGCATGGTCAGACGAGGCCACAGGTCGGTATCGACGGTTTCCTGCTCTTCTTCAGTACGAGGCAATAATTGAATTAACAATCCGCCTGAAGATTGTGTATTACTAGCTAAGGCGATACGGGTTGGAATCTGCGCAGACAAGTCATAATAATGCATCAAACACTGCGCCAAAGTCGCATGCTCAAGTGGCACGATACCTTGATAGCGATCACCAAACTCAGGCTCGATATTGATAAAAAGTACACCGCCATGCAGATGATTGAGCACAGTGCTACTGTCTGTGCCTTCGCTAAAACGTGGATCGTTATCAAACTCTGCCAAAGCTCGCAGATCGCCAAGATGGTTACACTCCGCCATCGCCCATTTCAATGTGCCTGAACTTTGGATTTGCAGGCTGAGTCGTCCTTTGATTTTTAAGGTGCTGGCAAGCAATGCACTGGCAACGAGCATTTCCCCAAGTAACACTTTGATCGCTTGCGGATATTCACGTTGTGCAAGGATGGTGTGCAAGGATTGTTCAAGGTGTACCACTTCGCCACGGACAGGACAGTCGTGTATATAAAAGCGTTGGCGGATGTCAGACATAATATTCTCCATTTCCTGCATTTTATGGTGGCGAAAGGGGGAAATCTCAAGTGATTTGTGCTGAATTTACATCCTACAAATACGAATCCTCACCGCATATCATGATGCGATGAATTTTCCTTGGACGAATCTTCAGAATGCTCAACAGCCGAATCGTTTGCGTCCTCGTCATCATTGAGTGAGCCACTCATTTCATCTTTGATCGGTTGATGCTTTTCGATTTTCTGCATTTGTTCACGATGGACAAATTCATCATTTTCAAACAAATTCTGTAAATCTTGCATCATGGTATCGAAAGCGGTGCGCATTTTCTGCGGATTGACATTGTAGTTGGCTTGCTGTTGACGGATGAGCTTCTCATCATAGTGGGCAAAATTCGCCACATGGTTTTTACTGCGTTCAGGTTCATAGCCTAGCACATTCAGCATTTGTTCAGACATGGACAGGGCAGAATGCACACTCTCACGCCACACTTGATCAATGCCTAGCTCACGCAGTTGGTAGACATGGCGACGATCTCGGGCACGTGCCAACACGGTCAGACTTGGGTAATGCAAACGCAAATGACGTGCGATATAGAGCGAATCCTCGACATCATCCACGGCAATGACAAAGAGTTTTGCTGTTTCTACACCTGCGGACTGCAAAATCTCAGGCACGGTAGCATCACCATAATAGACATGCCCACCAAAACGGCGCATAAAGTCGATGTGGTCGATATTATTATCAATTGCGGTAAATGGAATCTGATGCAAATGCGCAATACGGGTCAGAATCTGCCCGAAACGCTTGATCGTGTTTTGGTAATTCATCATAAGCTTGCGGTATATCATTTTTGCTCAGAATCGGCTCGATCCAATGATCTATGATCCAGAAGAATATCGGCGTTAAAATCATTGATAAAGTTACGATCAAGGTCAAAGGACTGGTCATGGCTTGATTAATCATGCCTTCGCTTGCAGCCACAGCAAACACTACAAAGGACACAGACGATTTTAATCACCATTAATGCCAGTGTGCCGAACACGATCAATAGCGGTTGCTCAACGATGACATGCAAGGATACGCCCATGCCGACCGTCATAAAGAACAAACCGAGCAACAAGCCTTTGAACGGCTGAATGCTGGCTTCAAGCTCATGACGAAACTCGGAATCGGCAAGCAAAACCCCTGTTAAAAATGCGCCAAGCGTGGTACTCAGTCCGATCGCCTCCATCAATACCGCAACACCGAGCACGATAAATAATGCTACGGCGGTGAGTAATTCGGTGGCAGCACTTTTCGCCACGAAACGGAAGAATGGTCGGAGAATATAGCGACTAAATAAAAACAAGCCTGAAAAAGAAGCAATGACTGCTGCAAAATAAGCGATACCATGATGCGCACTGCCCTGATTTTCAATAAAAATATTCCCAGCGAGTACGGGAATCAACGCCAACAACACCATTGCCGCAACATCTTGAAAGAGTAAAATCGAAAAGGTCTGCTGACCAAAGCTCGTAGCCAATTGATCACGATCTCGCAGAAGCTGTAAGACAAATGCCGTCGATGACAAAGCCAATGCAAAACCAATCACCACACTGGTATTAAACTGCCATGAAAAGACTAGCCAAATCGCCAAAGTCAGCACGATGCCACTGATCAGCATCTGTAAACTACCCATCAGCAAGATCGACTGACGTAACTCCCACAGGCGTTGAGGGCGGAGTTCCAAGCCGATCAAAAACATCAGCATGATCACGCCATATTCCGCCAAGTGTGCGATCTGCTCGGTATCGTGCGCAATATTCAGCACACTTGGACCAAGGATCGTGCCTGTGACCAAATAGCCTAAAACCGTCGGAATACCAAAACGCTTACCCAACGGCACAAGCAGTAGCGCAGCCGCCAAAAATATAATGATCTGAACCAGTGGGGTGATTTCCATGTAATGTATCTAAATCGTCGCAATCAATCTCTACAGCAGTGTACAACGGAATGGCTTATTTTGAGATGGATTATGCAAAAAGTCGCTTTAATTGATCTAACTTGCTCTAAACATACTTACATTTTTGTGTGCATTGATTTTCACAGCTTCAATTTATTCAGTACTCTTAGTTTAATTAAGGGGAATGATGTTGCCAATTTTTTGGAGTTGTTAAATAAATGTTTACATTGTAAAAGGAAATTTTATTAAAAATTATATTTTATCTTTGTTGATTATATCTAGTAATGTTTAATCGATTAATCAAGTAATGTTATATTCAGTTTGAAACCCCACGCCTTCATCTGTGAGGATTAATTTACCCCAAATCTTGCGGATCAATATCCAAGGTCAGACGCAGTTCAAATTTACGTTGTTGCTTAAATAGCCATTGCCACCACGGTGCAATCTGCCGTTGTAACTCGACACGTGAATCACTAAACAAGATCAAATGCGTGCGATAAAATCCTGCTTTTTTCGGCATCGGCGCATGCACAGGCCCCCACACATCGACTTCTGCCTCACCAAAACTCGCCCAATGTTGCAAGGCGAATTGCAGAAAATCCACGTTATATAATTCATTCTGACTTTCCGCTCGGATCAACACGCAATAGCGATAAGGTGGAAGATGCCCAATTTTACGCTCCGCCAACGCCTGCTTGGAAAAACTGGCATAGCCTTTCGTCACCAAACTTTGTAATAGCGGATGATCGGGACGTAGACTTTGCAACAGCACTTCACCTTTGATCTGACCACGCCCAGCCCGTCCAGCGACTTGCATGATCAGTTGCGCCGTGCGTTCAGGCGCTCGAAAGTCCGCACTCATCAGCCCCGCATCAATATCCAAGATCGTCACCAAACTGACATACGGGAAATGATGCCCTTTGGCGAGCATCTGCGTGCCCAAAAATATCGCAGCACCCGAACGATGAGCACGTTGATAAATCTTCTGCCAACTGTCTTGGCGGGTGGTGGTATCTCGATCAACTCGAATCACGGGGTAATCGGGGAACAGTTGATTAAGACTTTCTTCAATGCGAGCTGTACCGTGTCCGATCGGAAGCAACTCTTCATGATTGCACGCAGGGCAGACTTTCGGCACAGGCTGCATATAGTTGCAGTGGTGACATTGCAGGATTGCGCGAGGCTTGAGATGATAGCTCAGATGGGTATCACACTGTGGACAATCCGCTTGCCAAGCACACGCACCGCACATCAACACAGGCGAATAACCACGACGATTGATAAAGACCAAGACTTGATGTTGCTTTTTTAGTTGTGCGTCGATGTGCTGAATTAATGGCTCGGCGAGTCCAAACTGTTTTTTCTGCGCTTTCAGGTCGATTAATTTGAACTGCGGCGGCTGTGCCTGTCCTGCACGCTCAGTCAAAGTTAAATGCTGTAATTTCTGTTGTTCGACCAAATGCAAACTTTCAAAGCTCGGTGTGGCGGAGCCTAAAATAATTGGACAATTTTGCTTAAATGCACGATATAGCGCCACATCACGGGCGTGGTAGCGCATGTGATCTTGCTGTTTAAACGACAAGTCATGCTCTTCATCGAGAATGATCAAACCGAGCTTTGGCAAAGGACAAAAGATCGCCAAGCGTGTGCCCAAAATAATACTGGCTTTGCCTGTCTGCGCCTGTTGCCACGCTTGCAGACGCTTGGTGTCACTCAATCCTGAATGCAATAGCACAATATCGGTATGAAATCGGGCTTTGAATCGGTCAATAGTCTGCGGTGTCAATCCAATCTCAGGCACAAGGACGAGGACTTGTTGTCCTTTTTCCAAGACTTTTTGCATCACTTGTAAATAAACTTCAGTTTTGCCACTGCCTGTAATGCCGTCAAGTAGAAAACCTTGATATTTGCCAAGCGATTTGCTGATTTTTTTAATCGCTGACTTTTGTTCGCTATTGGCATCCAATGGCATTTCTGCGAGTTGCATTCCGGTTGGCTGAAAATCAATTGGCTGTTGAAAACTTATCGCTAGCCCACGCTTTTCCAGTTGTTTCAGCTGTGCCGTACTGATCCCTGAAAGATTTAAAATCGCTTCGGTCGCGCCATTGCGATGAAGTTGTAAGGCTTGATATGCAGCGAAAAGTTTTGAAGTTTTTTGCGGTAGCTTTACCGTGTCTGCATCATGCTCTTTGATCGTCACTGCTCGCCAATGATACGCAAGTAATAGATAAGGACGACCTTGCTTTAAGAAATTGGGCAACGCAGACAGCACCACCTCACCCACAGGTGCTTGATAATACTGCGCCACCCATTGCAAAAGATGTAATACCTGCTGATCGAGTAGTGCAGGCTCATCAAAGAGTTTTGTAATGGTTTTGAGTTTGAATTGTCCGTGAAATAGCGTATTGGTATCGCACTTGTCCACGATGATGCCGATCAACTGCCGATTCATAAATGGCACTTTGACCCGTGCACCAATCACTGCATCATTAAATTGCTCAGCACTGACTTCATAATCGATTAAATCATAAATATGCACTGCGATCGCCACACGCAGACGATAAGGATATACAGTGTGTTGCGAAGCTGACGTTGGTGGTGTCACATCTGTCATACAATAGGCGACCTAAATAGTGGATCGAAAAAAGTGCATCGAAAATAGTCGAGCGAAAAATCTTAAACAGACATGGCGCAAAATACGATACTCAGTTATGCTTGAGTCCAAGTTGTGATGGATAGATTTAAAACGATCTCAGCGATACATTCGCAAGGAAAAACTGCAAAAATCCATCACCGAGATAATGGCATAATGAAATCGAAAAGTTAAGAGTTGGCAATGCCTGCGTATCAATATTCAGCGCTCGACGCTTCAGGAAAACAGCATAAAGGCATCATGGATGGTGATTCTGCTCGGCAGATTCGTCAGCAGTTACGTGATCAAGCACTGACGCCTTTACAAGTCGAAGCGGTACAACACAAACAAACTGGTCAAAGTCGTTGGTTTCAAAAGAAACTTACCGCTTATGATTTGGCACTCATGACACGGCAATTATCGGTGTTAATCGCTGCCAGTATTCCTTTAGAAGAAGCCATTCGAGCCGTTGCCAAACAAAGTGAAAAGAAACACGTTGAAAGTTTACTTCTTTCTGTACGTGCTAAAGTCTTAGAAGGACATTCACTTGCCAAAGCCTTAGATCAAAGTGGTAATTTTCCGACCCTTTATATTGCTACCGTAGCTGCGGGTGAGCGTTCAGGGCATTTGGATTTGATCTTGGAACAGTTGGCCGACTATACCGAAGGTCGTTTTGCCATGCAGAAGAAGATTCAGGGAGCAATGATTTATCCTGTAATTTTGATGCTGATGTCTTTTGCGATCATTATGGGGCTGATGACTTATGTGGTGCCTGATATTGTTAAAGTCTTTGCCAATACCGATCAAGCCTTGCCGTGGATTACCCAAGCCTTGATGGCAACTAGTGATTTTATTCGTAATTATTGGATGTACATGTTGGTACTTAGTGCATTGGGCGTATTTCTGCTCGGTCGTTTTTTACGGACAGATGCAGGTCATTACACACTTGATCGTTTTATCCTCAAGTTGCCATTATTCGGTAAATTATCTCGTGGTATAAACTCGGCACGCTTTGCCAGCACCTTGTCGATTCTGACCCGATCAGGTGTGCCGTTGGTTGATGCCTTAAAAATCGGCGCAGCGGTGAGTAGCAATTGGGTGATTCGAGATGCAGTCAACCATGCGGCAGAAAAAGTCGTGGAAGGGGGTAATCTCGCCACACAGCTTGAGCGTTCGGGCTATTTCCCACCGATGATGGTACAAATGATTCGTAGCGGTGAAAACTCAGGTGAGCTAGATCGCATGTTGATTCGTGCATCAGATATGCAAGATAAACAAATTAGTAGCCTGATCACGACATTACTGGCTTTACTTGAGCCGTTGATGTTGGTATTTATGGCAGGAATCGTTTTGGTAATTGTGATCGCCGTGATGTTGCCGATCGTGAATATGAATAATTTAATTTAAGGTTTTGGAGTGATATTTTATGAGACAAGCGATTCGCCATTTAGACAAAGCAATGAACACACACAATAAACAATCAGGTTTTACCCTCATCGAAGTCATGGTCGTGATTGTGATTCTCGGTGTGTTAGCAGCACTCATCGTACCGAATGTCATGGGTCGAGGCGAAAAAGCCAAAGTCGATACCACAGAAATCACCTTGAGCGGTACAGCAGGTGCACTCGATCAATACAAGCTTGATAATGGTCGTTATCCTTCGATGCAAGATGGCGGTCTCGAAGCCTTGATCAAACAACCTGCTTCAGCGAAAAACTGGATGCAAGGCGGTTACGTCAAAGGCGGTTATCCAACCGACAGTTGGGACAACGATCTGCAGTACGTGATTCCAGGCACACAAGGTGGACCTTATGATCTCTATTCATTTGGTGCAGATGGTCAAGAAGGTGGGGAAGGTAATGATGCTGATATTTATTATCAACATTAAAATATAAGTAGATTGAATAATAATCAGGAGATTCGGCTTTGGGGAAAATATTTAAAGCCGAATTTAAATATAAGAAATATTCGATCGTAATAATAATTAAGGGTCTAGATAACTTTAGAGCGGATTGTTTCTTAATTCTTTAAGCAGTTTAGCATAAAGGTTTTCATGTCGATGATTAAATCTAAACTCACATTCT
>LUOR01000005.1 GCA_001626925.1 Moraxellaceae bacterium REDSEA-S32_B1 | reverse complement strand
ATTCGCTCAAATAAACTTCGAGTAATTTCTACCAATTCAATCAATGATAATATATCAATGAATCAACCAGTAAAAATCCACACAAGTTGTTCTTCTTTATCTCTTAATGATCATGTTTTTATCTCGTCGATAAAAACGCAACGCAATAAAATACTCACATCACCCTAAGTGATGTCCGATCAATTGCGTTGGGATGTGCGCATTATATGGAAATAATTTGCCGACACAAGCCCTTTATGCAACTTTTTTGCAATGCTTGTGCCTTTTTTGAGCAAATCCTCATTTTATGCGTATTTGTTGTGCATTTTATTTGGTTTTAATTACTTTGACATCACGAATAGTGATGGTCTGCGCTGGTACATTTGCGTGCATACCTTTACGGGTTGTTGGTTGTTTGGCAATTTTATCGACGATATCCATGCCTTTGGTCACTTTGCCGAATACTGCATAGCCATAATCACGCGCACCATGATCAAGCATATTATTATTAACCAAATTGATAAAAAATTGACTGGTTGCCGAATCCACAACACCTGTACGTGCCATTGCTATCGTGCCTCGAGCATTCTTCAAACCATTTTTCGCTTCATTTTTAATTGGCGGATTGGTTTCTTTTTGCGTCATGTCTGCTGTAAATCCACCACCTTGAATCATAAATCCTGGAATCACACGATGAAATATCGTGCCTTTATAAAAACCCGTTTTTACATATTGCACAAAGTTCTTTGTACTGATTGGCGCTTTTTCATCATCGAGCTCGATTTGAATATCGCCCATTGAGGTCTTCATGGTGACTTGTGTTGCGGCTAAACTCATTTGTGCGCCCAGTAAGAGGGTTGTTGCTAAAAGTGCGTGTTGCATTTTCATTTTGAGATTCCTTGTCGAGTTTTCTCGTTTCATTGTTTCGGTAAGGACTGAAACAATCTATGATTTTCAAAGACTGATTTCTGAAAGATTTAATTTAAAGGACGTTGTACCGTATCTCGGTATAATTTTTTGTACAGGTTTATGATAATACATCATTTAAAAGGCAAAATATCTGTTAAACTTGTCACAACTTTGTTTTATTTTCTGTCCTACGGTTATCTTATGAGTAAAGCTTTACCCATCGTTGTTGCAGCTGTCATTGGTGGTGCCGCTATGGTGCCTGTATACATGGCAAGCAAAGATCCTGAAAAATTTCAGACAAGCTCTCATTCAGCAACATTCAACCCTGAATCAGCGTCTGCAGTTGAAAAAATTAGCTATGTACTTGGTTATGAAGTCACGAGTCAAATGACACCACCAGAGTTGGATGTCAATGCTTTTTCTGCGGGTGCGAAAGCTGGACATAGCAAAGAAACTTTCCCAATGACGGAAGATGAAGTCAAAGCAGCGTATGAAGAGTTTATCACTTCACAAAAAAACGCGACAGCGACACCTGAGCAATCAGCTGCACAAGGTTCAAATCAGCTATCTTCACAAGAACCTTCAGCGGATGTCGCTTTCTTAAAAGAAAATGCGAGTAAGCCAAATGTTGAAACAACCCCTTCAGGTTTGCAATATACCGTGGACAAAGAAGGCACAGGCAAGCAACCTACTTCGACGGATAAAGTGCAAGTCTACTACGAAGGCAAACTGATTAATGGTGAAGTATTTGACAGCTCAATCGCGCGTGGGGAGCCAGTCGAGTTCAACTTGAATCAAGTCATTTCAGGCTGGACAGAAGGTTTACAGCTGATGAAAGAAGGTGCTGAATACACGTTTTATATTCCTTCTGAACTTGGTTATGGTGCACAAGGAATGGGACCAATTCCACCAAACAGCACATTGATATTTAAGGTACAGCTCATCAAGGTGAAGTAATTTATTTCGACTTCTACGTTATGAAAACAGCCTTCAGATTTGAGGGCTTTTTTATTGGCTTTTTTGGGCAAAATATATGGATGTTCTATTACAAAAACATACAACCAATACAATAAATTATTGTAATGTAAAATCAATGTCTGCCACACATCATAGCCATTGACAAGATGATATGGCAGAGCAACTTATTTCTAAACTAATGATGTAATCGTGGAACAATGATGAAAAAAATCGCTTTAGTGAGCTTGATGCTCCTTGCAAGTCAAAGCTTTGCGGCAGAACAAGTCACCGACAAAAGTCCTGAACGCGTCCAAGTCGGCTACAGTTTTGGCTACCTCATGGGACGCTCAAATACCAATGCATTAGATGATTTGGATTTAGATAGTTTTTTGGAAGGCTTTAAACAAGGCTTCGAAGGCAAAGATTCGTCGCTAAGTAACGAGCAAATGATCAGCATCCTCAATCAGTATAAAAAGAAATCTGAAGCGGCTGAATTGGTTGAGTTTCAAAAAACTGCTGAACAAAATCTAGCACAAGGACAAGCTTTTCTTGCGGATAATGCAAAAAAATCAAGCATTAAAGTCACTAACTCAGGCCTGCAATATCAAGTGATCAAGCAAGGTTCTGGGAAAAAGCCATCCGCAACAAGTAAAGTGCTTGTGCATTATGAAGGTCGTTTGATTGACGGTACGGTATTTGATAGTTCTATCGCACGTGATCAACCGATCTCATTTCCACTCAATAAAGTCATTGCAGGCTGGCAAGAAGGTTTGCAACTCATGCAAGAAGGCGATCAATATCGATTATTCATCCCTGCAAAATTGGCGTATGGTGAAACAGGTGCAGGTGCAAGCATTCCACCAAATAGTGCTTTAATCTTCGATGTACAGCTGTTAAAAGTAGAGTCGTAATACTTTTTAAAAAAGATCGTTATGATGAAAAAATGCCACAACATTGTGGCATTTTTTGTTTTCGGTGCTGATGTAAATTAAAAAGGGAAATTACCAGCCTAAAGCTTTTTGTTGTTCTTCAACTAGTTGCTTAATGCCTTCCTCAGCCAATGCCAACATTTGATTGGCTTGTTCACGAGTAAATGGCTTTTCTTCGGCTGTGCCTTGAATTTCGATAAATTCACCTGATTGGGTCATGACCACATTCAAGTCTGTTTCACAGGTTGAGTCTTCATCATAATTGAGATCAAGCAAAGCTTCGCCATTATGGATGCCGACAGAAACTGCAGCGACTAGACCTTTTAGCGGATCATTTTTAATTTTTTTCTTTTCTAGCAATACATTCATCGCATCAATCAATGCAACTGCCGCACCTGTGATCGACGCTGTACGTGTACCACCATCGGCTTGGATCACATCGCAGTCAATGGTAATGGTATTTTCACCAAGCTTTTTCAAATCGACCATCGCACGCAGACTACGACCGATCAGACGTTGAATCTCCTGAGTTCGACCGCTTTGCTTACCACGTGCCGCTTCACGATCCGAACGAGTATGGGTCGAACGTGGCAACATGCCGTATTCCGCAGTGACCCAGCCTTGACCCTGACCTTTGAGAAAGCGAGGCACACTGTTGTCGATACTTGCTGTACAGAGCACTTTGGTATGTCCAAACTCGACCAAGACCGAACCTTCTGCATAACGTGTGTAGTTGCGTGTGATTTTGATTGGGCGGAGTTGGTTTTCAGCACGTTGATCTATGCGCATGGTCGATCCTTATAAAAATGGTTTAAAAATATTTGGGAAATATTGAGGAAACAAATTAATAGCACAGTTTGCTCAGGGCTTGAGGCAAAAGTATAACAACCGAATATGACAAAGCCTAGCCATTTCCACGCATCAGCGTTTGATAAAAGTTTCAATCTGTTGTCGATACTTGCCAATATCTGCAAAACGATGATCTTCAAACTCATCAACAATGATGTTGGCATTCGAAAAAGTGTCGATCGCAATCTGATAATCTAAGACTTCATCTTGCTTTGCTAATAATATCAGCACCTTAGATTGATCAAGTTGTCGATCTTTCGATGCAATGAATTGGGCTAATAAAGTTGATAATTCATCGACTTCTTGCTGTGTCCATGTGAATTGTTCGCCATTATAACGTGTCACGGTGCCAATATATTTCTGTAAAGTTTGCGGAGATTGTAAAGCAGGATTAATCAGCACCAATTTCACTGGAAATTGCATGGCAAGTAATAGCCCATAAAAGCCACCCAACGAACTGCCAACGATCGTGGTGATTTTCTCTTTTTTTATCAATGCGGATAAATCATCGAGATCGGCAAGTGGTCGATGATTCAGATCAGGTGCAAAAACATCATTGCCAAACCATTGTTTCAGTTGTAATGATTTCACACCATGACCAACTGATGCAAAACCATGAATAAATAGAATTTTTTCTAACATATTAGAATTTATACAGCTTGAACAAGTTTACTTATTTTAGCGCAAAAAAAAGAGCTAGCGAACACACCTACCAGCTCCATGCAAGAAACAACATTTTTTATTTATGTTTGAAGCGCTAACTTCAGTTATTTTGCAAACAACTTCCCGAAGCGTGCTTTCAGTTTATTTTGAACATCAGCTTTCCATTGCTGACGTTCGGCTTTATTTGGCACTGACATTTTCGCCAATCGTGTCCACACTGTTGCAAACTGTGCATTAAAGCTTGCACTGTTGTAGTTCACACCGAACTCTTCACACACTGCACGAACTTTTGGTGCAACTTCCTGATAGCGATTGGCAGGCATATCAGGAAACAAATGGTGCTCTATCTGATGGCTCAAATTACCACTTAAAAAGTGCATCCATTTGCCACCTGTGAAGTTGCTTGATCCACGAATTTGGCGCAAATACCACTCTGCACGAGTTTCTGTCGCTGTATTATCTGGCTCAAAGTTTTCTGCATCTTCGGTAAAGTGACCATTAAAAATCACTGCCGACGACCATAGATTACGGATAATATTCGCTGTTGCATTGGCTGTAAGGACAGGAATAAAGTTCACTGTGGCAATAACAGGGAAAAATACATAGTCTTTCAAGATTTGACGTGTGGCTTTTTTACGGAAATTCGCCGAATCCTGCCAAACTTGCGCCCATGTTTTGGTTTTATACGCAATGGCATCTTCTAAGTGTAAGTTTTGCACACCAACATACCATTCGAAGAACACCATCAACTGAATCGCCAAAGGAATATTCAACAAGAAGCGTGGCTCCCAAGCTTGCTCATCGCTGACACGAAGCAAGCCATAGCCAACATCGTGATCCATGCCGACAATATTGGTATAAGTATGATGAATATAATTGTGCGTATGTCGCCAATCATCACCTGTGCAGACGTTATCCCAGTCAAAGTCTTTGCCACGCAAGCTGTCATCATTCAACCAGTCGTATTGACCGTGCATGACATTATGACCAAGCTCCATATTTTCAACGATCTTAGATACACCCAACATACCTGTGCCAATTAACCATACTGGTGGCAACCACCCTGCAAACATCAACATGCCACGAGATGCGATCTCGGTATAACGCACAAAGTTACGTACTTTGTAGATATATTTTGCGTCTTTCTCGCCTAAATCATCCATCACCTCTTGGCGTATTGCATCAATTTTTGCACCAAATGCTTCGATTTGGTCTGAGGTTAAATATTTTGATTTGCTATTTAACGGAAATTTCACTGCTGAATTCATGGCTATTTTCCTCGTATTTGTTTTTCTAGGATTAAAGTGGGTTGATTAAAGATCAATGATAACTGGGCTAAGTGCCTGACTGACACACAACTTAATCTGCTGATTGTCACTTTGATCAATTTCACCTGTAATGATGTTTTTGGTCACACCGCTGACTTTAGTACACGTGCAACTATTACAGATGCCCATGCGACAACCTGAAGTTGGACGAAGTCCTGCATCTTCAGCACTTTCCAAAAGTGTTTTGGTTGCGATGAAGTCACGCTGTGCACGGCGAAACGTAATCGGTTGCTCTGTTGCACTATCGTCTACGCATGGTTGAAAGTATTCACTGTGCAACTGATTTGAAATATCATGCTTTTCAAAAATGGCTTTTGCACCTTTCATCATCGGTGTTGAACCACAGATATATGTATTGATGGATTTCCAATCTGCGCACTGTGCTGTCAATAAAGCCTCATCTAAATACTGCTTAGTGCTGCTTGTATCAATGAAGTGATAATGAAACTGCGGATACTGCTGACTCAATTGCTCAAGTTCCACGTGGAACACTGGCGCACGATTGAAATAAATCAAATGTACTGATTCAAGATTTTGTGCAATCGCTTGTTTTACCATCGCATAGATCGCAGTGATACCACTGCCTGATGCGATCATCAATGCAGGTGACTGATCTGTATGCGAACCTGCGTGTAAAATGAAGTCGCCTTGCACTTGAGAGATTTCCACCACGATGTCATCTGCGTATTTGCAAAGATAGTCTGAAACCAAACCTTGTGCTTTAATACCTAAAACAATTTGACCTTTGGCATCAATATCAACAATCGAGTAACTACGTTGATGATGTACGCCGTGGACTTGCACTGTCACTAAGACTGACTGCCCTGCTTGCCACTGGTTTTTGAATTTTGGATTATTCGCCAAAACCACTTTATACATATCATTGCCCAAAGCTTGGCGTGCAATGATCGTTGTTTTGATTTTACGCATCGACCATAGTGGGTTGAACTGTGCTAGGACAAAGTCGACAAAATCTTCTTTGATCCAATGCGGTTGATAAGATGTGTTAGATATTGCTACGTGAGTTACTGCTGTGTTCATGCTCGTGTTCCTCTTTGCTGCTGGTTTTTATTGAGTGAACATATGTACTCTAAGAGAACATTTGTGCACTATACCTGCAGCTTTAATTTAAGTCAACACTTGTACACTGAGTTTTTTTAGGTCAATTTCTTCTTTTTTGCTAGACTGTGCCTTTCCATATGTCTTTATTGCATTTTTTGAGTTTAATCCATGTCGATTCGTGATGAACGCAAACAACAAAGTCGCCAAGCTTTACTTGATGCAGCACTCAAGCTCAGCACATCAGGGCGTTCGTTTAGCACCATTAGCTTGCGTGAGATTGCCCGTGAAGTTGGTTTAGTACCGACGGCGTTTTATCGTCATTTTGAAGATATGGATCAGCTCGGTTGCAACTTGGTCGAACAAGTTTCTTTGCGTTTGAGAGAAGTCATATTGCAACTACGTCAGGGTTATTTCATTCAACAAAATGCCAAAACGCGTAGCAGTATCGAATTATTTTTTAAAGCCGTGGATGAAAGCCCACAAGATTGGTTGTTCTTTATCGCAGAGCGTTGGGGCGGATCGCTAGCAGTACGCCAAGAAATTGCCAATGAAATTGATATTTTAATCGCAGGACTGGGTAATGATCTGACGGAAAGTACCAGTTTTAAACATGTGGAAAGTGCTGAAGATTTGATGGTGATCTCGACCATTTTGATCAACTTATCATTTACTTGGGCGATGACGTGGCGCAATATGCGTGAAAATCTGAGTTCACCACAGCTCGAAACAGAGCAACAGCAATATATTGATCAAGTGACGGTACAGGTAAGATTACTGTTCCGTGGCATTGAAAATTGGCAAAGTGCTGAATAAACAGCCTTTCTATTTTTAAATTAGAACCTAACCGAAAATTTGTGCATAAAAAAGCCCGAACCATGTCGAGCTTTTCCAATTCTATTTTAAATTTAAATTACTTCAATCTAAAATAGTGTATTATGAAGCTTTCTTCATGACTTGGCGTTCTTTATCGACCAAATAATTCACGACTTGAATAACACGTTGACTATTACCTTGCACGATGTACTTACCATTGACAACTACCGCAGGTACACCTGTCAATTGATAATCCATTGCCAAGTTTTTGGCTTTGTTAATTTTGCCTGTGATCGCGAATGAATTGAACAAGCTGTTAAATTTCTTGGTATCTGCACCATATTTAGTATAGAACTGCGCCAAAGATGCTTGATCAAAAATCTGTTGACCACCTTTGTGGATCGCATCAAATAATGGGATATGCGCTTTACGACGGATTTTCAATGCTTCAGACACATAGTAACCACGTGCATTTTGCTCCCAAACTGGATTCATCGCCGCAGGTGTACGCACAAAGTTTACGTCTTTTGGCAATTTGCGAAGCCATTGTTGCATTGGGTGCTCTAGGCTGTAGCAGTGTCCACAACCATACCAAAAAAACTCACGCACCTCGATCTTGCCAGCAACGTCCACTTTGCCTACTTTTGGTGCCAATTTATAATCTCTTCCTTCGATAAATTGTTCTGCGGCAAACGTCATTCCTGAAACTGTCATCACTGCAGCAGACATTACCGTTAAAGCAAGCTTTTTCATTGGTCTATACGTCCTCATCATCTTGAATAATTTTTTAAGTGTTCACACTATAAATGATATTAAATAAAATAAATATAGAGCAAATAGGAACGAATCGTTTTAATCTGTAAACAGATTTTTGTTCGTTGATTACGATTTACAATGTTCTTCACTGGTATTCTAAGCTAAGCTAGGATAATCCGTTTATTTATAGAATAATTTTCAATTTTCCCAAAGGTACTGAGATATGATCACACCCAATGTCGATGCCCAAGAGATCGCCAAATTTGAAGCTTTGGCAGATAAATGGTGGGATCAACACTCCGAATTTCGCCCTTTGCATCAGATCAATCCGTTACGTCTAAATTGGATTGATGAAAAGTCTGGTGGACTCACAGGGAAGAAGATTCTCGATGTCGGCTGTGGTGGTGGTATTTTGGCGGAAAGTATGGCACGTCGTGCAGGTTCCGTACTCGGTATTGATATGGGGGAAGCACCACTTGCGGTTGGACGTATTCATGCCGAGCAAGAAGGTGTAAATAATATTGAATACAAGCAAATTCCAGTTGAACAATTGGCAAGTGAGCAAGCAGGTCAATATGATGTCGTGACCTGTATGGAGATGCTCGAACATGTGCCTGATCCTGCGTCTATCGTGAAAGCTTGCTTTGATTTGGTGAAGCCCGATGGTCATGTGTTCTTCTCGACCATCAACCGCAATCCAAAGTCGTACCTGTTTGCCATTATCGGTGCTGAGTATGTACTTCGCATGTTGCCTCGTGGTACGCATGATTATCACAAATTCATTCGCCCTTCTGAATTGGCAGGTGCGATTCGTGGTGCAGGCTTAGAGCTCAAAGCCATGACAGGACTGCATTACAACCCATTAACCAAATACTATTGGTTGGCTCCGAATGTCGATGTTAACTATATGGTACACACAGTAAAACCTGCTGTAGCCACATCTACTGAAAAAGCATCAAACAAAACTGCTAAAAAAAGCAAAACAACTCAAGCAGGTAACGAGGCATGATCAAAGCGGTTTTATTCGACCTTGATGGCACCTTGATCGACACAGCAGCAGACTTTATTCGCATCATTCAAGCCATGTGCCGTGAAGGTGGTGTTGAGGTCGTATCTGCCTCACGCATTCGCACTCAAGTGTCCGAAGGTGCTCGTGCTATGGTGCGTTTGGTCTATCCTGAGTTAGAAGTTACCGATCCTAAATTTCTTGAACTCCGTCAAGCTTTCCTTGATCGCTACGGTGCAGATATTGCGGTGGATACCACGCTTTTTGAGGGGATGGATGAGTTACTCATTGAGCTTGAACAGCGCAACATTCCATGGGGTATCGTCACCAATAAACCTCGTGGACTCAGCGAAGCTTTACTCAAAGCACTGAATCTGACTGAGCGTTGTGCTGTCTTGGTCTGCCCTGATGATGTCAAGAATACCAAACCTGATCCAGAGCCGATGTTCCTTGCCGCATCACAGCTCAATATCGACGCAGATCAAATCACCTATGTCGGCGATCATCCTCGTGATATTGATGCAGGGAAAAATGCCAATATGCCAACGATACTCGCTGCCTATGGCTATCTCCCACCTGAGTCGGCAGATGACTTGGAAGCTTGGGGTGCAGATTATATTGTTCAAGATGTTGCTGAGTTATCTGATTTAGTACTGTCATTGGTTAATCAATAAATTTGAAAGGTAAAAGTAGTGCAAAGTCATTAACAAATATCCTTTGACTTTGCATGTGCTTTGAACGATAAACAAAATGATCTATTCAACAATTTCTATCATCGAAGAAATTAATTTCTGATACAAGGCAACCGAGCGAAGGTGTACAAGTCGTACTGCGAGTGAGGTTAACGCTGTAGCAGGATTTAAGTTCTCTGACTATACAATAACTTACCAATACCACTAGAGGTTCCACATGGACTTTAAAAGCTATCAACCTGATCCTGATTTACTCAAAGGTCGCGTCATTCTTGTGACGGGTTGTGGCGATGGTATTGGTCGTGCCGCAGCGATTAACTATGCACTTCACGGTGCAACGGTAGTATTGCATGGTCGCAGTATTAATAAGCTTGAAATCATTTATGATGAGATCGAAGCACTTGGCGCACCACAACCTGCGATTTTACCATTGCAACTATCCAGTGCATCTGCACATGATTATGACACCTTGTTTCATACTTTAGACAAGCAATTTGGTCGCCTTGACGGCATCTTGCATAATGCAGGGATTTTGGGTGAGCGAGTGACGCTTGAGAACTATCCTGCGGAGGTGTGGGATGAGGTGCTCAATGTCAATCTGCGTGCTCCTTTTGTCCTGACCCAAGCTTTGTTGCCACTTTTAAAACGCTCTGACAGCGCATCCATTATCTTTACCAGTAGCGGCGTCGGTCGTGATGCACGTGCAGAATGGGGGGCATATTCTGTATCGAAATTTGGTATAGAAGCATTAAGCCAAATCTTTGCACGTGAATTTGCTGATCAAGACAATATTCGTTTTAACTGTATCAATCCTGGAGGCACACGCACAGCGATGCGTGCCAAAGCTTATCCAAGTGAAGATCCAAAAACCTTGCCGACACCTGAAGACATCATGCCTGCATATCTATACCTGATGGGTAAAGATAGTCATACGGTGACTGGCGAAAGTATTGATGCGCAGTAGTTTTTAAGATTTTTTGCTAAATAGTCTTTGTCAGAAAAAGCACCTTTGCTCAAAACTCAGGTGCTTTTTTATGGCTCGATTTTTAAATCAAGCTCTCCAAACCAAAACCGTTTAAATGGTTTCTACCTCATCCGCCACATTAAACTTCTGCATTAATTCAGCACGTCGTTTTGGGTAAATATTGGCTTTGTTTAAATCACCTTGATAATGATCATAGACACGTTGATCCATCATCTTAAACCACCACGATGGAATCAGTGCAGGCAACAGCATCGTCGCATAACCACTCGGCAATTCAGGCGCTTCTTCAAAGTGACGCAACGCTTGGAATGGACGTGTCGGATAGGCATGATGGTCAGAATGACGTTGTAGCTGATACAGGAACAGATTGGTCACCACATTGTTATTATTCCAACTGTGCTCAGGCATGGTACGAGCATAGCTACCATCTTCTTTTTGCTCACGTTTTAACCCATAGTGCTCAATATAATTAATGATTTCAAATAGGCTAATGCCGTAAAACGCTTGTGTGGCAAGATATGGAATGATTTGCGTGCCAAAGGTTTTAATCAAACCAGCATGGAATGTCGCACTCATCGCCCAACCTTGAAGCAACTCATTGTCTTTAGTGAAAAATGGTAAACCTTTACGTTTCAAACGACGTGCTTCGATCTCAATACCCGACTTGATACCACCTAATACGGTACGTGGCCAAAATTGGTAAAAGCTCTCGCCCATTTGTGATGATGCAGGGTCTTCAGGTGTCGCTGCACGCTTATGATGACCATACGGATGTTCCACACGGAAATGGTTATAAAACAATGGCATCAATGTCGCATGTGACAACATATGATCCGTTTTATTTGGACGATGGGATAGCTCATGTGCCGTGGTCACTGCGATACCGTTGATCGCACCCATGGAAATGCCGAGTAAGATTCGATCGAGCATCGGCGTGTCTTTACGTGATACCAAATACGCCGCATAGACATTGGCTGCCATTTGGATCGGTATAAACATTTTGACCAGACGATCATAGTACGGATCTTTGACGAGGCTCTGCACATCATCATCGGTTGGATTGTTTTCATCATTACCAATCACGGCATCGAATGCAGGAATGATCGCATGAAGAACGATCGGACCGCTAAGTGCAAACAGCTTACGTGTCCGTTTTGGACCAAACTGATAACCTGCTAAAATGCCCACACCGATCATCGGCAGACCAGGGCTGAGAAGCCACCAACGGCGTTTTTTATCAATCTTTTTTGCATGGGCAGTTGCGTCCTGCAAACTAAGCTGTGCGGGTGCATTCATTGCGTCACCTAATATACTTTGAGTTTCTATCCGAAATTATCAAAGGCATTAGGGTTCAAAAGAACTGCCGAAAAGGACAGCTTATTATCATTTTAGACCATTTCAGTCGTAGTCTTGAGCGTTTTGAACATTGACCTTGAGCGTTTTTAATATTGACGAGATTGAAATGTATGCGCTTCAAAAAATAATAAATAGCTCAATTATTCAACATCTTGTGATTCAATTTCCAAGTCTTTTTCAACTAAGTCTGACTCATTCGATACAGATTCTGCTTCATATTTCTTTTGCAAAATATTAGAAAAAATACTTTCAATCATCCACACTCGATACAAGCTATTGAAGACAAATTCTTGTTCGGCAATGCGCAATACCATCACAGGTTGATTCGGCTGTTGTAGTGCATCACAGTGTTGTTGGTTACGCTGTAAAGCTTGATGAACTTCGTCATTAGACACTTTTTCTTGGACAAACTGATGACTCATCAACACACTGCGCTGATGGCTCGCCAAGCTTAAATCTTTGCCCTTTGTCCATGTCAGTCGCAACATTTCCAAGACCGCATCAACACGTTGCTCAGGTTCAACTTGATAAAATAGCTTCGCCATCGCCATAACGGTATTTTGATCAGGACGACAAAATGGCGTAAATGCCACATCGGTGCGTTTCGACAGTCGCATCGCCAAACTCCAATCAAAAAAATCACGCCCTTGATACGGTAGCGGATAAATATTGATGTGGATGTTGTAGAGATTCGCCAATTCTTCTTTGATATAGGCAAGCAATAACCATGAAATTGGATTTTCTAAGGTGAAATACAAATCAAGCTCAGGTTGCATGGCTTGTATATCAGTCAGCTCTTCGGCATCTTGAATCAGATGCTCACGCCATTCGATATGATTAATCAGGAAAATTGGCGATGAAGTGAGTAATTTCTGTTGTTGTAAACGACGTGTCAAACGCAGTAAATCGTCTACCGCTTGGTATTCTCGTCCGCCAAAGCTAAAAAATGCCGTCAGAATGGGCGTATCATCAAAACGAAACTGCGCATCTTCGCTCGGCTGACGGTAATTTTTCGCCATCATATACAGCATTTTTAACTTGCCATATTGCTTATTCCACAACATATGGAAAATATCTTCAAGCAAATATAAAAAGTCCCGACCTGTCAGCGGTGTGCGCTCAAGAATGGTGTGCGCCTGATCCAAAGCCTGCTGTGTCGGCATCTCTGGCACATCATCAAAGGCGAAACGATGTTGCATTGCCAAGATTTTGGCATCATTCAAAGTATAGTGTTGCCATGCTTCGACCGACATACCTTGCGGTGGTGGAGCAGTTTGCGTAGAAATGACAATTTTTAATGGTCGAATCTCTTCGATGAGAATTTCTTCGAGCTGTATTAGTTGTTGAACCGCAAGATAGCTATAAACATCATCCAAGCGCAGATAGGCACTAATCCCTTGATCAATCGGCAATTCGGCTTGACGATGCGGACGATCGAAATACCATTTCGATCGGATCGGATCAAACCACCGTCGGATCAGGGACATTGCTTTTTACCTCGAATGCAATCAATGTTAAAAAAAGATGTGGCTCAACAATTTTTTAAAAGTTGATACCAATTAAACGAAATCTGTTCGCATTATGCGTGAAAATGCGCAGTATGTTCTATCCATTTTTTCATTTGTTTATAGCAATTCGATGCGCATCGATCAAGTCATTATGCATCGCTTGTTCAGATAGACATTCTTCTTCAAACGCAAAAAGCACTCATCATGAGTGCTTTTTGAACAGGTTTAAGTCGGAACTAATGCACCTACCATTGCACATTGACACGGCGGTTTGGCGTTAGACAATCAATGGTTTGTTCTGTTTTTGATCCATTACAGTGCTGAAAAGTTGATGTCGCACCATTGGCTTCGGTACGAATAATACTTGGATCGACACCATATTGAATCAACGCATTGGAAATACTCGCAACACGTTGTGAAGATAGTCTTTGATTATATTCAAAACTACCAAAGCGATCGGTATAACCTGAAATATTTACCGCTTGTGGCTTATCCGCTTTGATTTGCGCCGCCACTTCTGGTAATGGTGCGGTACTTTCGGTGATTTCACTCACTTGGAATTTATCAAATTCAAAGTTGTAAATCGCTTCATGTGGTTGTGCTTGAACAATCGGCGCAGGAATGACTGCCACTTGGTTTGAAGATGCAACACCAATTTCCTGACATTGCTCTCCTTTCCAATACAATTCTTGCGAAATATTTTTGCGATCAAAATCAATTCTTAACTGACAGCGTTTGTATTCTTGTGTATTTGGAATTCGGATATCTAAAACATAATTCCACGTACGATTGACAAACACACCTTCATTGAACTGAGGGTTGCCGAGTAAGTGACGAAACTGGTCTTTATTCAGTCCAGTTTCTATTCGAGCAACATCGTCATATTCATAACGCTTGATTTGCTTCAAATAGCTGTCTTTCACTTCAGGAAATTGAACCACTTCTTCTGAACTTGATTGAGTATTCAGCTCCTCAGCATGTACAGCCATGGCAATCGGCAAACTGCTAAATATACTCAAAACCAATAAATTTTTTAATGTATTCATATCATTCTCTCAATTGGGGCTTCTGAGAGATTGAAGATGCCGCAACATCTTCAATCTACGATTTAGCAATTTAGTCAATCACACCACTGACACCGAAGCGAACGATTGGTGAACCATTCGTACCTCCAGCAACACCACCAGTGAATGACCAACGACCGTTATCCGCGGTACGTCTTAATGTCGCACCAATTGCACTTTGATCGTTGTAATAAGATGCACCTGCCGCATAAGTCCATTTACCAGGAATAAATGGTGCGTTCTCAAGTGCTGCTGTCGCAGCAATACCAGAAGATAGATCATCTTCCAAATCATTCACACGTTGATTGAGATAAGTCACATTATTGTTGACTGCACCAATCGCTGCATCAATGGTGCTTTGACCTGTACCACCAATATTATTATTGGTATAAGTGCCAGTATCTGCATTATAAGTGGTTGATCCACCGATAATGTTTTGCACTGCTTGAGCATGACCATAGAGCTGACTACCATTGACTGCATCAGTTGAGTCTGAACTCACTGTACCCGCCGCCAAATTTGTGACTTTTTGGTTGCCAGCATGGATCCCTGATGACGTAATCGACACATCACCGACATTGACTGTATCGGCTGTCACCGTTCCAGCGGTTACAGTGTCTGAGGTCACTGTTTCAAATGTGACATCTTTCGCTGTCGCAACTTCATAATTGGTAGACCCATCGGTATTTTCTGATGTGGTGACTTCAATGTTATCACCAGCAGTGACTGTCGATTTCGACTTAGCCGTATTACTTGCTGCATCGGCTGCAACTTGTTTCAACTGATCCTCAGTTGCTGCTTGACCAGACGTAATATTGTCTGCATCCCAAGTCGTATTGCTGAGTCCATTCACTGTACCTTGATCACCATCAACAGTGACTTGTCCAGCAGTAATAATACCTGTTGAACCATCAATAGTGACATCACCAGTGGTAATCGTACCTGTATCACCATCAATCGATACGGCAGTATCACCTGTACCAATGGTGACTTGATCAGCCAAGCCAACGGTCACTTCCGTACCTGTATTGCTGACGACAACATTGCCATCACCTTGGAAATCAACAGTATCTGCAGGTTTCACATTGGTTGCAGTGCCACCATTCGTCGAGATATTCCAGCCTTGATTGGCATTATCCGCAGAGTCTTTGATCGAAGCAATCGCATCATCAATGGTGTTTTCACCTGTACCACCAATATCAGTCCAATTAATCACATCACCATCATAGGTCGCATTACCACCAAAGAGATTGGTAACATTATTACCCAAGCCATAGAGTTGACTACCATTTACAGCATCGGTACTACCATCACTGATCGTTCCAGCCGCTACATTGGTGATCTTGTCTCCACCAACATCTAAGCCATCTGTTGTGCTAGTCAATACGGTGTTATCGCCAGCTGTATCACCAATGGTTACACTGTTAAAGTTCACGTCATCATCAGTTGCGACCGTATAGATCGTTTGTCCATCAGACCCAGTCGTACTGGTTACAGAGATGTTCTGACCTTTTTTAACTTCAGTTTTCGATGCTTTCGCTGTGTTATTTACGGTTTCGATTGCATCATTAACATTGTCTGCACCTGTGCCACCAATGTCCGTAGTCGTGACCGTTCCGCCTTGATTGCTTGCATTACCGCCAATCAAGGTCACAAGGTTATCTTGTGTTTCATTCAATTGCTCTTCTGTCGCTGCACGTCCACTTTGCGCAAAATCAGTGCCACCCAATGCGGTGTTCGATAAGCCTGTAATGTCATTCGTTGTAGCATCAACCACAACATTACCCACAGTCACTTTGTCAAATTCAACTTCGTCATCAGTTGCGACCGTATAGACCATTTGTCCATCTGTGCCTGTTGTACTGGTCACAGTAATGTTTTTGCCATCTTTTACTTCTGTTTTGCTCGCTGCGAGAGCACTGCCAACATCGCTGTAGTCGGTGCCATTGATGTTATACGTTGGTGCAGTATAGGTATTCGTTGCTGGATCATAGTTTGCACCACCACCCAAAGCACTGGTATTCCCTGCTACTTGTTGGTTAGTGTCATACAACTGACTACCATTTACAGCATCGGTACTGGTGTCACTGATCGTGCCAGCCGCTACATTGGTAATCTTGTCATTATTGACACTTAAACCATTCGCTGTGCTGGTTAAAACGGTACTATTAGTACTATCACCCACAGTCACACTTTCTACACTGATATCATCCGCCAAACCAACTGATACACCCGTCGAGGTAGTCGTGGTTTCGATGTTACTGTCCGCTTCGGTCACATTAATGGTGTCACCTAAGGCGTAATTATTGCTAGTTGCGCCATCACCAAAGTTAAGCCCTTTGGCAATCTCTGCAGTATTGTCTGCAATATCCGCAGTATTATTTGCGATGTTGGTGGTGTTGCTTGAAACTTGTTGGTTAGTGTCATACAACTGACTACCATTCACTGCATCGGTACTGGTGTCACTGATCGTGCCAGCCGCTACATTGGTGATCTTGTCTCCTCCAACACTTAAGCCATCTGCTGTACTGGTCAATATAGTGTTATTACCCGTCGTACTGCCAATGGTCACTTGGTTAAAGTTAACATCTTCATCCGTCGCTACCGTATAGATCGTTTGTCCATCTGTACCAATCGAGCTACTCACAGAGATATTTTTGCCTTCAACAACTTCGGTTGTCGCTGCAGCTTGTGCATCTTCCAATTGTGATACATTCACTGCATCTGTCGCTGCACTGCCTGCTGCAACATTGCTAATGACGTTGCCACCCGCATTGATACCGCCTGAGGTCACACTGACTGTCTTCGTGCTATCTGTCGGATTCGTGATGGTCAATCCGTTAGTGTTCACCACAGTATTACCTGTAGTCACGCTACCTGTTGCACCTAGATCAATGTCTTCTGCCAATTTCACCGTCAAGGTGTCTGTGCCATTCGCAACTACACCAATGTTATTATCAGTCAATGTACCTGATGCGCCACCTTCGACATTCAATATACTACCCAGTTGACGTGTAACGTCTGCACCTGTATCGCCTGCAAAGGTCAATGGTTGATTCACTGCAGTGTTCAATCCACTCAACGCATCACCCACATTGTTTGCTGTCGTGCTTGCACCAGTCGATGGATTCGTGGTCACTGTGTAGCTTGGTGCAATAACTGTTCCAGTTGAACTCACATTTGAACCACCACCTAGTGCAGTCGATACAGAGCTGGCATTGTTGAAGAGCTGAGTTCCGTTAATGCCTTCTGTACTTGTGCCACTCACTGTACCTGCGGTCAGACCCGTAATCTTACCTGTAGAGGTATTGAGTTTAACATTACCTGCTTGAACACCACTTTGATCTATCGCAACGGCGCTTCCTGTCCCAGCAGTATTAAGAATGCTAATACCACCAGCATTGGTGAGTGTAATCCTGTCATTTAGATTATATTGATAAGTATTGGTGGTACCATCATAAGTTGCTGTAGTGTTGGTGCCATTATTAAAGCTAACCGTATCACCCAGCGCAAGATTGTCAGGATTGACATTGTTCAGGGCAAAATTCAAGCCTTTATTGGCAGTGCTTAATGCAGTATTTGCTGTATTTTGAGCATTGGTGACATTCTGATTGGTCGCATAAAGCTGACTGCCATTCACCGCATCAGTCGATGTGCTTGTTACATCTCCAGCTGCTACATTGGTGATTTTATTACTACCCGCACTAATCCCTGTATCTTTAATACTGACCACTTTTGTTGGGTCTGTATTTGCGATCACCAATCCGTCCGTATCAATGGATGTATCACCCATTTTGACGCTACCATTGGCACCCAAATCAATATCTTCTGCTAACTTCACCGTCATGGTAGAGTCAGTAGTAATCACACCAATATTATTTTCAGTGAGTCCAGTAGTTTTACCACCTTTAATGATTAAGGTACTACCCAATTTTCTTTGCGTAGAACCGCTATCGCCAGTAAATGTAATTGGTCGATTTACTGCGGTACTCAATCCTGTTAGCGCATCACCAACATTATTATAGGTAGTGCTTGTATTGCTACTTGGATTGGTAATGACAGTATACGTTGGTGCATTCACTGAACCATCACTATTGACTGTAGCACCTCCACCCAAATTTGTCGCCGTAGACTTTTGTAAATTACTTAAGGCAACATTAGTGCTATAGAGCTGACTACCATTGATGGCATCGGTACTGCTCGCACTGACGAGACCCGCAGCGACATTTTGGATACGACGTTTCTCTGACGCATTGCCAACAGACACGACTCCTGTCGCCGTACCACCTGCATAGTTATAGGCGATACCATCCACTGTTTCGGTGTTATAGGTTGCTTTGCCTCGAGTCGTCGTATTGCTCGCTACAAAACCTGATTCATTGCCTAAGAACACGGAATCATTGGTGGTATTGGTGACATTACTGCCTAAAATAAAAGTGTCGGATGATGCGTTGACTACGTCATTCGCATTACCAATTGCAAAGCTATTACTCGCTCTGACATTGTTTCCATTACCGAGAACACCGGAGAGCGATGTTTGTGATTGGCCGGACAATACAGTGGATAATCCGACATTGTTACCCTTACCGACCGCAATACTCTCTGTAGCATAGGTATTATTACTATCACCCACTGCCACAGACTCTCGCCCAACGGCATTACTTTTTTCACCAATTGCCACAGCATCTTCACCTGTCGCAAGTGCATTATCCCCCATCGCAATACTGTTTCGACCGACTGCTTTAGAGATATTACCAATAGCGATGCCTTGGTCACCTTGCACAACGGCTGTATGACCGATCGCTGTAGCATTGTCAGCATTTTGTGATTCTGCACTACTTCCGATCACCACTGCATAATCAGACTGCCCACCTGTTTTATCAACCTGAGTGTTATGTCCGATCGCAATACTATCAATACCTGCAGCGATTGCATCTGTACCCATTGCAATATTATTGATATTTGAAGCTTCTGCATCATCACCTATCGCTATCGAAGATGCACCTTTGGCACTAGTTGTGTTGCTACCAATCGCAACAGTATTGGTATTTTCTGCAGTTACACCCGCAAATCCGATTGCCACACTATCAGTCGCAGCGCTTGTTGTTGCAACATCAGAACCAATCGCCATTGAGTCAATAGCATGTGCTTCTTGACTGTTTTCGTTTTCGCTTTCAGTGCTGTTAATCGATACATACTTGACTGAAGCATCTTTTACTGCATTATTGACATAATCCACATTGGCAGCTGAAGTACCATCTGTTTCATCAGTTTTGACATTGCTAATCGTTGTACCACCCGCACCTGTGAGTTGTACTTTTGTAGTATCCCCAACATTATACAAAACCGCATCGCTAGAAGCAGGCGTGCCTGTACCTGCAGTTAAATTTTGAATCGCATCCAAGAAGCTGGTATAGTTATTGCCTGAACCATCAGTGATCACCCCGCTGGACACATTGGTCACGGATGTGCCAAATAGTTTCTCAGCGACATCTTCGTTTAACTGTCTTAGTTGCGATACATTGACCGCATCGGTCGCATCACCACCTGCTGCTACATTGGTGATGCGACGAGTGACCACATTACTCCCTGATCCACCACCAACAGACACTACATTAAAGCCAGCTGTCGGTACAGTGTCTGTCACCAAATATGATGCTGTTGTTGAATTGGTTGATGCAATGCTATTTGCACCAAGCGCAACATTACTTGCCCCAGCTGTGGTATTGGCACCTAGTGCTGTACCAGAAGCACCTGTGACTTCTGCACTATAGCCTGCTGCTAGTGCATTATTACGCTTCGCTTCAGCATCCGCACCAAGGACGACAGCCTGATTACCCGATTGTGCCTGTGAGCCAATCGCTACAGATTTACTTAAGTTTTTATTGCTCACATTTCTGTTGGCATTTTCACCAATAGAGATATTGCTATCACCATTATGCCCACTCCCTGCATTGACACCAATGGCAATGTTTTGATCTGAACTGGTGGTATCACCAACAGATAAGTTTGAACCCGCCCCGCTACCTAAGGCAATATTTTGGTTACCCACCACATTTTGACCTGAGTTAGCACCGATAGCGATATGCTCAATACGATCTGTGGTTGCGCCAGAACCAATTTTTGTACCCACAGTGCCAACACCAGCGCCATCACCAATAGATACAGAGCTTTGTGTTAAGGCTTGTGCACCACTACCCACTGCGACACTGTCAGAGCCACTGGCTGTAGAGCTACTCCCCAACGATGTCGAGGCACTGCCTGTGGCACTGGCACTGTTACCGAGTGCAGCAGATGCACTACCTGACGAGCTGGCAGCATGACCGATTGCCGTGGAGTTATTCGCACCTGCAACCGCACTATCACCTAGCGCAACACTTGAGTCACCCACTGCAAGCGTAGACGTGCCTGCTGCAAAGCTATTCTCACCAAGTGCGACACTTGCACCACTTTGCAGTGCACTTAGAAATTGAGTGTAAAGTGGTGCATTGGTACTTACATCGACACCATTGATCGATGTAATCGTCAGATTGTTAATATCCTGACTACCTGCTGTACTACTGGTTGCCTCCACTGGAATGCCATTGATTGCGATTACAGTGGTCGAAGTTGCAGACTCATACTCAACACTAATGGTTCGACTCGTCGCTGCCGAACCAATCGCTGTGCTATTACCGCCTAATGCTTGACTTTCGGCACCGATCGCAATACCGCTACTATCCAATGCGGTTGCCGCTTGCCCCATCGCAATACTGGATGTGCCTTGTGCCTGTGCCTCAGGACCTATCGCTACCGAATCGGTACCTATCGCCGCAGCATCATCTAATGTCGAATTCGCTCTAAAATATTTAATGCCACTCGCAGGCGTGGCACTATCACCAAACAACTCTGTTCTCAGGTCGTATAGCTGATCACCAGTGATCGCATCAGATGAGCCGTCTGATACATCCCCATTGCTAAGATTGGTGATTTTGTCAGTACCTACATCTAAACCAGCTGATGTGCTGGTCAATACGGTATTGTCCCCAGCTGTATCACCAATTGTCACTTGGTTAAAGTTGACATCATCCGTTGTTGCGACGTTATAAACCGTCTGTCCATCGGAGCCTGTGCTCGTGGTTACTGCAATATTATCGCCTGCTACCACTTCGGTTTTGGCTGCTGCGACTTGAGCGAGGCTCGCCTTGGTCGCTAAGCCAGTAGTGGGATCATTGACTTGATTGGATAATGTGTCTAGATCAGTTTGATCCGCTTTGCTGTTTACTGTTGTTGTTAGACTATCTAAATCGGTTTGATCTGCTTTGGTATCAACAACATCAGATAAGTCATCCAAGTCTGTTTGTGAAGCTTTAGTATCTAAACCAGTGGTTGTGTCATTCACTTGGTTTGATAATGTGTCTAAGTCCGTCTGATCTGCTTTGGTATTTACAGTCGTGGTTAGACTGTCTAAATCGGTTTGATCTGCTTTGGTATCAACCACATCAGACAAGTCGTCCAAGTCTGTTTGCGAGGCTTTGGTATCTAAACCAGTGGTTGCGTCATTGACTTGACTGGATAATGTGTCTAGATCAGTTTGATTCGCTTTGCTGTTTACTGTTGTTGTTAAACTATCTAAATCTGTTTGATCTGCTTTGGTATCAACCACATCAGATAAGTCATCCAAGTCTGTTTGCGAAGCTTTAGTATCTAAACCAGTGGTTGCGTCATTCACTTGGTTTGATAATGTATCTAAATCGGTCTGATCTGCTTTGGTATTTACAGTCGTGGTTAGACTGTCTAAAGCGGTTTGATCTGCTTTCGAGTTCACAGTCGTAGCTAAACCGTCTAAAGCGGTTTGATCTGCTTTATCTGCAACAGTGGTCGCCAAATCAGAAACATCGACACCATCCACCGTGCCAGAAACAGTAATGTCTCCATTAACAATCAAATCATCATCAATCGTTTGAGCTGCTATTGCACCCGTCGAAGTGACTATTGTTAATACACCGATAGCGGTCGCTTTTTTGATCGATTTTGTTTTGCCTTTGGCTTTTGCAATTTCAGAGACTGCGACCCACACGCCCTGTGAAGCATTCCAAATTACACGATATATTTTATTCATTTTCACAATCTCCACACAATATGTGATGCATTTATTTTTTTATGATAATAGTACTACTTGTTTTTACAACAAATTTTTAATTTAGTTACAGTTATCCTATATATAAACTAAACCTTTTTTAGTTGGAATTCACTTTTGATCAGGCTTTCAACAGTTTATGATTTTTTATGTTTTTCTTTATATATTCACTAAGCATAAAAAACGCCACCGTGATGGTGACGCTTATTTAGTCTAATTAAATATTGACTTTGATTTAGTCGATAAACTTAACTCGAGCGATGGCTTTTTTCCCTGCTTGGATCACCACAGTTTTTGGAGCATTGATTGAAAACGAAGCATTAACCACTTCATTGTCTACTTTGACTGCGCCACGAGCGACTGCATCTTTGGCTTGAGCTGCATTCTTCGTCAATCCTGCAAGACGCACGATCGAGCCAATAAAGATTTCTCCACCATTTTCAGACAGTGAAATATCCACTTCAGGGGTATCTTCAGGTACTTCACCATCGACAATACGGTTCCCTGCGCTTTTATGCGCATTTTCAGCCGCTTCTTGGTCATGGAAACGTTCCACAATTTCTAATGCCAAAATGCGTTTGATCTCTTGTGGATTACGTCCGTCTGCCATCTCTTTGAGCAAGGTTTCGATTTCATCCATTGATTTAAAGCTGAGTAATTCAAAATAACGCTCAATCAAGCTGTCAGGCATCGACAAGATTTTTTGATACATCGCACCCGGTGCATCAAATACACCAATATAGTTGCCAAGCGATTTGGACATTTTCTTGACACCGTCCAAACCTTCTAAGATCGGCACGGTAATGCAGACTTGCGATTCTTGTCCATAACGCCCTTGTAAGGTACGTCCCATCAACAAGTTAAAGGTTTGATCTGTCCCGCCAAGTTCGACATCCGCTTCCATTGCGATCGAATCATAGCCTTGTACCAATGGATACAAAAATTCATGAATGGCAATCGGTTGCTCGCTTTGATAGCGTTTTGAAAAGTCATCACGCTCTAGCATACGAGCAACAGTTTGCTGACTTGCCAATTGAATCAAATCCGCAGCAGAGCGTTTTGAAAACCATTCTGAGTTAAATACCACTTTGGTTTTGGCAGGATCAAGGATTTTAAACACTTGTTCTTGATAAGTTTTGGCATTGGCTTCGACTTGCTCACGAGTCAATGGCGGACGTGTCGCACTTTTCCCAGTTGGATCGCCGATCATGGCGGTATAGTCGCCGATCAAAAATAGCACTTCATGCCCAAGATCTTGGAATACTTTCAGTTTATTAATGAGCACGGTATGACCGAGATGCAAATCAGGCGCAGTTGGATCAAAACCTGCTTTGATGCGTAGCGGTCGATTTTGTTTCAATTTTTTCAATAAATCATCTTGGGAAATGATCTCATGTGTGCCACGTTGGATTAACGCCAACTGCTCTTCAGCAGGTAGAAAAGTGCTCATCAGCAAAACCTAATCGTTCTAACTTTCAAATTGTGCGATATACTAACATTTTTTCAGAAAAATGCAGGCAAAGATCGGCATGAGTGCAATATATATTGGTGTGATGACAGGGACGAGCATGGACGGCTTAGACCTCGTTGCTGCATCTTTTGATCCGTTGAAAATCCACGCCACTTTGACTTTAAAATTCGAAGAAGATTTGCGTGATCAGCTCATGGCATTGTCACTACCTGATGATAATGAAATTGACCGCATGGCGGTTGCGCACGTGTCACTGGGTAAAATGATTGGCAACGGTGTCAATCAGCTGATCGAAGACAACCAACTGGATCGTAGTCAAATCCGAGCCATCGGCTCACATGGTCAGACCATTCGCCATCGTCCAGAAAGTGGTTTTAGCTTACAAATTGGTGATGCGCACATCATTACCGAACTCACCAATCTTCCTGTGGTTTACGATTTTCGCAGTCGTGATTTGGCAGCAAATGGTCAAGGTGCGCCACTGGTTCCTGCGTTTCATCAAGTGTTATTTCAGCACGACAGTATCCATCGGGTGATTTTAAACTTGGGCGGTATTGCCAATGTCACCATGTTGCCTGCGGGTCAGCCCGAGCAAATTTTCGGTTTCGATACTGGGCCTGCCAATATTCTCATGGATGCGTGGTGCGACCGCTACACAGGTCAGCCTTATGATGAAAATGGTAATTGGGCGGCATACGGTCATCCGATTCGCTCCCTGCTCGACCGTCTGCAAGCGCACGATTATTTTTCCAAAGAACCGCCAAAAAGCACAGGGCGAGAAGATTTCAATATCGACTGGCTCGATGATCAACTCGCCGATTGGCGCAACGATCTTGACTATGACGAACTCGAAGATCAGCCTGAAAATGTGCAAGCTACCTTAATGAAACTCACCACCCGAGCGATTAAAAAAGCGATTTATCGTAGTAAAGACAGTATGCCGACAGGTGAAATCTATGTCTGTGGTGGCGGTGCGTTCAACGGTACATTGCTCGAACAGCTGCGCTGGCGATTGCGCAAGCACAATTGGTCTGTGCAAACCACCGAAGCACTGGGACTAGCACCGACTTGGGTGGAAGCAACCGCTTTTGCTTGGCTTGCAATGCGCTTTTGTGAAGGTCAGGCTGGAAATCTGCCTGCGGTCACAGGCGCAAATGGCTTTCGTGTATTAGGTTCAATCACACATATTTAAAACATATATTCATTAGATATAAACAAAACCGCTATATAGCGATGAATATTTGAAGAAATATTTTGAAGAAAATCACACTTTGCAAATTTTTATGCCAAGTGCGTAATGTAATAATATTTCAAATTATTACATTACTCCCATTTCTTAAAAATGTGTGTTATTTATACGCCGCCTTCTGTTTTATGATGTCAGTATGATTTACGATAATGTTGCAACGGATCCTGCAAATTTCAATACCCAACCTCAAGTCCAAGTGATCGCCGAGTCTTCACAGAAGCATTTGGGACCTTTTGATGGTGCGCGTGGTTTGAGTGCGAAATTTTTCAATTTAGATTCTTTTACCAATAAATTAAAAAGCATCACGCGTCAGACCAGTACCAGTCGATGCGCACGTAGCATTCGTCTTGCATTTCAATCTGCTGGCGCAAAATTTCAGTCGCATCCTGTAGCAGCCGCAGACTGGGGCGATACATTGAAGACGATCGGCTATCGTCAAATCAAACCGTCTTTTGACAATCCACAAGATGGTGATATCTATATTATCCACCGTACGCAAAAACATAAATACGGTCATATCGCAGGTTATAGTGGCAACAGTTGGGTGTCCGACTTTAAACAACGTAGCTACGATGTATATCGAGATAAAAACGTTGAATACTCTTATTATCGCCTCGAAAAATAATCTATTTTGTTGTGTGTTTTGATACATAACATTTTCAATCAATTTATGGCACAATAGTCGCCTTTAAATTGTTCAGATTTCACTTTGGCTATGAAGCTGCTTCGTTTGCATGCGCTGACTCCTCATCATCAGTTACCTCCGACCGTTGTCACCATTGGCAACTTTGACGGTGTCCACCTTGGGCATCAGGCGATGATTGCTGAGCTAAAAAAAGTCGCCGAAGCACAACAATTACACAGCTTGGTGATGATCTTTGAACCGCAACCTTTAGAATTTTTTCAAGGTAGCGATGCACCACCTCGTATTTCATCATTACGTGAGAAAGTCGAATTACTGGCTGAGCTTGGGGTGGACTATGTTGCCGTTGCCAAATTTGATGATGCCTTTCGTGGTATGAGTGCACTTGAGTTTGCAAAATTATTAAAACTTCAACTCAATGCCAAAAGCCTCGTGCTCGGCGATGATTTCCATTTTGGTAAAAATCGTAGTGGCGACAGTGATTTTCTCCGTCAGCAAGGCTTTGACGTGACCAATTTACATACCGTCAACCACGACGCTGATCGTGTCAGCTCAACTCGCATTCGTGAAGTATTGCAACAAGGTGATTTTGCCCTTGCTGCACAGCTTCTGGGTCGTCCGTACAGCATTACTGGGCGTGTGGTGTATGGCGATCAGATTGGTCGCACCATCAATTTCCCCACCATTAATGTCGCTTTGCATCGTCATAAACCATGTCTAAGTGGCATTTATGCAGTCGATGTACAGAGCTTGGAAAAACCGTTTTCACAAGTTTTAGCAACGCAAAATACAGATCAAATTGGTATTAAAGGTTATTTACATGAAAGCCTGTATGGTGCAGGTCATGTCGGTACACGTCCTGCGATCGAGCAAGATACGCCTGAGTGGCGATTGGAGGTTCATTTCCCTGAACTTTCTGCTAATCTGTACGGTTTGCTGGTGCGAGTGACCTTTCTGCACTATTTACACGGCGAAAAAAATTATTCATCGTTGCAGGCCTTGCAAGATGGTATTGATGATGATGTGATGCAATTGAAAAAATTTCGAGACGACAACGACTCGATTGATTTTTTAAACCGCTGACACCATTGATCTTATTTTATCTTTAACGATCAGTGATACTGATTTGACAACCCAACTGGAAGACAGATGCATGAGCGATAAGCAACCTTCTGAAAATGTCGTGGATTATAAAGCCACACTCAACTTGCCACAGACTGATTTTGCCATGAAAGCCAACTTGGCGGTACGTGAAGCAAAATGGTTAGACGACTGGTACGCCGACGACATTTATCAGCAGATTCGTGCATCTCGAATGGGCAAGAAAAAATACATTCTGCATGATGGTCCTCCATACGCCAACGGCAGTATTCACCTTGGTCATGCGGTGAATAAAGTGTTAAAAGATATTATCGTAAAAAGCCGTGTCATGGACGGCATGGATGCGCCGTATGTACCGGGTTGGGACTGTCATGGTCTGCCGATCGAGCTGAAAGTCGAAGAAAAAATCGGTAAAGTTGGCGTCAAAGTCGACGCAACGACGTTCCGTCAAGCCTGCCGTGAATATGCACTAAGCCAAGTAGAGTTGCAGAAAAAAGATTTTAAACGTCTAGGCGTCTTTGGCGATTGGGACAATCCATATCTGACCATGAACTTTAAGCAAGAAGCGGATATTGTTCGTTCACTTGCAGCAATTCAGAAAAATGGTCACATCCAATCGGGTCTAAAACCAGTCAATTGGTGCTTGGACTGTGGTTCTGCGCTGGCTGAAGCCGAAGTAGAATATGAAGATAAAAAGTCTGATGCCATTGATGTTGGATTTGGTGTCGTTGATCTTGCGGATTTGTCAGCGAAGCTCGGTGTATCTGTCAGCACAGCAACCGATATTGTGATCTGGACGACCACACCATGGACCTTGCCTGCCAACCAAGCAATCGCTTTACATGCTGAAATTGAATATCAATTGGTTGAATTGCAATCAGATCGTGGAACACATAATTTAATTTTAGCGAAAGAATTGGTCGCTTCGGCATGTGAGCGTTATCAACTGGAAAATCCAAAAATTTTGGCGAATTTTACAGGGGACAAACTCGAAGGTTTATTATTACAACATCCCTTGATCGCTGAACGCCAAGTGCCTGTGATTTTAGGTGAACACGTCACCGCAGATAGTGGTACAGGTGCGGTACATACTGCACCAGGTCATGGTGTGGACGATTATAAAGTCGGTTTACAATATCGCCTTGCCGTGGACAATCCTGTTGGCGCAAATGGTGTCTATCTCCCGACTGCACCGATCTTCGCAGGTGAGCACATTTATAAAGCCAATCCGCAAATCATTGAAAAACTCGGTGCAACGGGTCGTTTATGGGCGCATAAAAAAATCACGCACAGCTATCCACACTGCTGGCGCCATAAAACACCAATCATCTTCCGTGCAACACCACAATGGTTTATCAACATGGAACAATGTGGAATGCGTGAAACGGCTTTAAATGAGATTGAAAACAACATCGAATTTATTCCTGACTGGGGTAAAAATCGGATGCAATCCATGGTCGATGGTCGTCCAGATTGGTGTATCTCTCGTCAACGCACGTGGGGCGTTCCGATTCCATTTTTCGTGCATAAAGACAGCAATGAACTGCATCCACGCACGCCTGAGCTGATCGAAGAAGTCGCCAAACTCATCGAACAAGAAGGTGTTGACGCATGGTTTAACCGTGACGGCAAAGACTTCTTGTCTGAAGAAGATGCGGAACAATACAACTGTGTGCGTGACACTTTAGACGTATGGTTTGATTCGGGTACAACGCATTTTGCCGTGCTTGATCAACGTACCGACTTACAAAGCCCTGCTGATTTGTATCTCGAAGGGTCGGATCAACATCGTGGCTGGTTCCAAACCTCTTTGCTTGCCAGTATCGGTGTGCGTGGTCATGCGCCGTATAAGTCATTGCTGACGCACGGTTTTACCGTCGATGAAAATGGTCGAAAATTGTCAAAATCTTTGGGCAATTACATTCCATTAGAAGAAATTATCAAGCAACTCGGTGCAGACGGTCTACGCCTGTACGTGGCTTCGAGCGATTATCGCTATGAAATCGCCGCATCGAAAGAAATTTTCAATCGGGTATCGGACAGCTACCGCCGTATTCGTAATACTTTGCGTTTTATGCTGGCAAATTTGAACGGTTTTGTGCCAAGTCGTGATGCACTACCGATGGATGAGTTGATTGCATTAGATCAATACATCATTCAACGTTCTAGCGAAGTGCAAGCAACAATTCGCAAAGCCTACGACGAAATGAATTTCCATGTTGTGACCAATGCGCTCACGAATTTCTGTATTAATGACTTGGGCGGTTTCTATCTCGACATCATCAAAGATCGTCAGTACACCAGCAAAGCCGACTCACAAGCACGTCACTCGGCACAAACGGCGTTGTATCATTTGGTGCAAGCCTTTGTGCGTTGGATGAGTCCGATCTTGAGCTTTACCGCACAAGAGGCGTGGGAACTGATTCCTGAGCAAACAGAAAAATATGTATTTACTGCCGAGTGGTATGATTTACCAAAATCAAATCAACAAAACTTAATCAGCGAGTCCGATTGGCAAAGTCTGATCCAAGTCAAATCTGCGGTGAATAGGCAAATCGAAGCGGCACGTAATGCCAAATTGGTCGGTTCAAATCTCTCTGCCAAAGTTGATATTTGGGCGGATGAGACATTAAAAGCCATTCTTGACCGCTTGGAAAATGAATTACGCTTTGTACTCATCACTTCGCAAGTTGCTGTACACACCTTTGATGAATCAAAAGGTGAAGCAACGGACATCGGCGGCTTACGTGTTGCGGTATCCAGCGCAGAAGGTGAGAAATGTGTGCGTTGTTGGCATGTGCTCCCTGATGTGAACACCCATGCAGGTCATGAGGGATTATGTTCACGTTGTATCATCAACTTGCCATCTGGCACTGGTGAAGAGAGAAAATATGCCTAAGCAAGCAGATTGGTTGCGCTTTAACGCAGTGAATTTTTGGTGGTTAGGACTCAGTATCTTGACCATCATTTTGGATCAAATCACCAAACAAATCGCCCTCGATAAATTGGTCTTTGAAGGCAATAGTGTCAATGTCCTGCCAGTCTTCAGTTGGACTTTGGCATACAATCCTGGTGCGGCTTTTAGCTTTCTCTCCGATGCAGGCGGTTGGCAACGTTACTTCTTTACAGGGTTGGCGAGTGTGATGTCGGTGTTTTTTGTGGTGTGGTTACTGCGCATGCCAAAAACTTTAAAAGTTTTGCCTGCTTCGATTGCGTTGATTTTGGGTGGTGCAGTCGGCAACTTGATTGACCGCTTGACCACGCAACTGGTCAATTATCGTGGTGAACAGGTACATGGCGTGGTGATCGACTTTTTGCATGTGCATTATCAAACGTGGAACTTCCCTGTATTTAATCTTGCCGATTGTGCGATTACTTTAGGGACGATTTTGTTATTAATCGACACTTTTTTCCTTGAGAAAAAACGTCATCATGCGTCGTCTGCTTAATCATTTCCGTGGCGAAAACGCCTAAAAATTATTGTGAATCACAGTTAAAATTATGTCTGAAATTATCAATCCAAATGACGAAACCCGCATCGAAGATGGTTCAAAAGTGCAATTGCACTTTTCTGTGGCGATCGAAAATGGCGTGGAAATCGACAATACCCGTAGCCGAGATGAGCCAGTATCTTTAGTCATCGGCGATGGTAATCTCTTGCCAGGTTTTGAGAAAGCCTTGTTTGGTTTACGTGCAGGCGATCGCCGTACTGTGAGCCTACCGCCTGAAGATGCCTTCGGTGAGTGGAATCCTGAGAATGTGCAACGCTTTGACACAGTGAAGTTTGAACAACGTCCTGAAGTCGGTCATATGATCGAGTTTGAAGATAAAGCCAAAGCCAGTCTATTTGGCGTGGTGATGACTGTGGCGGATGACATTACTGAGATTGACTTTAATCATCCACTTGCAGGGAAAAACATTACTTTTGCGGTGGAGATTTTTAAAGTCACACCACAAGGTCAGCAAGGTATTCGGTTAATGTAATGTGCAAATGTAGTTGATTAAATAAAAAATGACCACCCGCATTGTGTGGTCATTTTTTAGAGCTGGAATTACTACTATACTGCTGACTAAACCCAAAACGAAATAATCAATAACATCCCAACCAAGATACTAAATCCTGCCAAAAGCATCGGCTGATTGGTTTTATAGCCCTCCATCATTTCTGCGTCTGTGATTGAGCGTAGCGCAATTCGATACTGTTGCATTGAGATCAAGCAAACGATCATTCCCAAAACAATTACACCGATACCAACCCATTTGCTAAATGCAATCTTGTCGGCGTACTTCACAGGATCAACTAACTGCGCAATAAATGCTGATTTTTCAATGATAAATCCAAATGCAATCAGCGCCAAACTACTGCGATTCCACGCCAAAACAGTGCGCTCCAAAGCCAGTAAAACACGTGGGTCTTGCAAATTTGACATACGGTAACTTTTCCATGACCAATTTCTTGCTAAGCTAAACATAAAACAAGCACAGGACAAATACAATGAAGATTCAAATTATCGTCGGCAGTGTTCGTGAAAATCGTGTGGCAATTCATGTCGCCGAATGGATGCAAAATGCCTTGCATAACATCGATGCCGAGGTGGAAATTGTTGACCTAAAAACGTGGAATTTACCCATGTATAGTGGTGCGCCGCCGATGTCATTAAAAGGCAATTATAGTGATCCATTACAGAAAAAATGGTCTGAAAAAATCACTGAAGGTGATGCCTATTTCCTCATTTCCCCTGAATACAACAATGGTTATTCTCCTGCACTCAAAAATGCCTTAGATTATCTTGGTGCGGAGTGGAGTGGCAAACCTGTCGGTTTTGTCAGCTATGGTTCAGTCAATGGCGCACGTTCAATTGCACAAATCCGTCAGGTCACCACCGCATTAGGTATGATTGATAGCAACATCAGCTTGCTCATTCGTGATATTTTCGCACGCACAAAATCAAACCCGTTTGAAGGAAATGAAACTGAACACAATGTCCTCAATGATTTGGCAAACCAACTGATCGCATTAAACCAAAAACTGAGCCAATAAAAATCGACTAATATTGAAGACAAGCATTGCGAATGACATGTAAGCGCATGTCATTTTGACCAATGTAGGTCAGCATTTCAGCGCATATACTTGATCCAATCGCTTTGAAAAACAAAAATGCAGTCACGGAATGACTCCACGAATGCAACTCAATAAGGAAATATCAATGAAAAAAATCACTCAACTTTTCGGTCTGACTACGATCGCTATGAGCGCATTCGCCATGAATACTGCGCAAGCTAAGCAAACTTTCTGTGTATTTGATCTTGTTGGTACGCAAGGCGATGTCTATGCCTTGATGAAAGACTATCAACTTGCTTCAAAAAAATGGGGTGCAAATATCGAACTGAAAGCCTACACCGATGAGCGCGTGCTAACCGAAGACTTTAAAGCTGGTAAGTGTGACGGTGCAAGTATCACAGGGATGCGTGGTCGTCAGTTCAATAGTTTCACTGGTTCGATCGACTCGATTGGTTCAATTCCAAGCTTAAAACTGGCGGTGAAAGTTATGCAAACCTTGGCTGATCCTCGCTTTGCCAAAGACATGAAACAAGGAAAATATGAAATCGTCGGCATTGTTCCAGTCGGTGATGCGTATTTATTTTTAAATGATCGAAATATCAATACCATCGCCAAGGCAGCAGGAAAGAAAATTGCGGTGTTAGACTACGATCAAGCGCAGAAAAAAATGGTGCAACAAGTTGGCGCACAAGCCGTTTCCGCCGATGTTACCAATTTTGGTTCAAAATTTAACAATGGTGAAGTCGATATCATTGGCGCACCTGCTGCAGTGTTTCGTCCTTTAGAGCTTTATAAAGGACTTGGTTCAAAAGGTGCGATTGCCAACTATCCACTACTGCAAGTATCAGGCAACCTGATCATTCACAGTGCAAAATTCCCTGCGGGATTTGGTCAAAAATCAAGAACGTGGATCAAAGGACAATTGCCTCGTGCCTTCACTATTCTTGGTAAAATGAAAGATGACATTCCTGCCAAATATTGGATGCAAATCCCTGAGGGTGACAAATTGGGTTATCAAAAAATGATGCGTGAAGCCCGCATTCAGCTCACCAAAGAAGGCATTTATGATAAGAAAATGATGGAGCTGCTGTGGCGTGCTCGCTGTGCCCAAGATCGTCAAAACTTTGAATGTTCACTCAAAGATGAGCAATATTCAAAAAAATAAGCCCACTGATTTGATTTCCACTTGTAAATCACAAATTCGCACAGATATGGTAAAATAACTGTGTTCTGATTTATTGGTGGAAATCATCATGACTGCCCAAGCCTTAGTTTTAACAAATAATGCTGCCGACAAAGTACGCCAACTGCGTGATAGTGAAGGCAATGCGGATTTGATGCTTCGTGTCTATGTGACAGGTGGCGGATGTTCTGGCTTTTCCTATGGCTTTAACTTTGCAGAAAGTGTCAATGATGACGATGCCGAGTTTGAAAATGGCGATGTCAAAATGGTCGTGGATTCACTTAGCTATCAATATCTTTTAGGCTCAGAAGTTGATTATGTACAAGGCCTAGAAGGCTCACGATTTATCGTGAAAAATCCAAATGCAACAACAACTTGTGGTTGTGGATCATCATTTTCGATCTAAGTTTATTATTCTTGAAGTATATAAACCGAACATTGATGTTCGGTTTTATTTTGCCTATTTTTTAAGAAATGTATTTATATAGTCGAAGAAGTTAATTTCTGATACAAGGCAACTGAGCGAAGGTGTACACGTAGTACTGCGAGCGAGGGTAATGCTGTAGCAGGATTTAAGTTCGCTGATTATAGGCAAAAAAAGAAGCCTAGGTCTGGGGAGAGCCTAGGCTTTGAGAAGAAGGATGTTTTTACGCATCCTTGAGGGTTGATCGTGTCTCATGCGATCGATTCAATAACTGCATTATGCCGATCTGCAATCATTAACACTGTTTAGCGAAAGTTGCCAATGTTAAGCAGTATGTAAAGAATACACGCAATATGTACCTAGCCCGATTCAGTTAAAAAGTCTCAATATCTCGCTAAGCCACTCATTTTTAGTCGTTAAAATCCTACCAAGACGATATTTTGGCGAATGTTTACATGAACTCACCCATTATTTTTGTCACATAAGTTAACAAAGCGCTTTTTAGTTTAACTTTCAAAACTTGCTTCAAGCTCTTCAAGCGACATCATCAATTCAAGCAGTTGCTCTTCATCTTGCGCCAATGTCGCTTTCTGTGCGGTCTGCTGATCCATTAATTGCAATAACTCGGTTTTACGATCAGCTTCATAGATTGCGCTATCCGCCAATTGATTTTCAATGGTTGTCAACAGTCTTTGCGCCTTTTCGATCGACTCTTCTAATTGTTCCATTTTCTTACGAAGTGGACGAGTTTGCTCACGGCGCCGTGCATTTTCTTTACGCTGTGCTTCTTTATCAACTTTAACGCTCGCAGATGTAGATGTTGTATGACTTGTCGTACTGTCTACTGCTTTTTCGGTTGTCGTTTTTGTACCGACTGTCGTAGACATCTCATCTTGTTGCTTTTGCAACATCTGCTGACGTGCTTGACGCAACCATTGACTGTATTCTTGCAAATCACCGTCAAAGTCCGTCACTCGCCCATCATGAACGAGCAATAACTCATCGCACACGGTAGCAATCAATTGACGCTCATGCGATACCAACACCACCGCTCCTTCGAAGTCTTGTAGTGCCATCGTCAGCGCATGACGCATATCCAAATCCAAATGGTTGGTCGGTTCATCCAAAATCAATACATTCGGACGTTGCCACACGATCAATGCCAATGCCAAGCGAGCACGCTCACCGCCAGAGAAGCGCTGACAAGGTGTATCCATGCGCTCGCCACTAAAGCCAAAACTGCCTAAAAATGAACGCAAACTCGCTTCACTGATGGATTTATCTGCGATCCGAGCAAGCTGTAACATCGGACTGGCTTGATCATCTAGTGCATCCATCTGATGCTGTGCAAAGTACCCGATATTCAGTAATTCTGAAGCCTGCCGCTCACCCGAAAGTAAAGGTAACTGACCGACCAATGATTTAATCAGTGTCGATTTCCCTGCACCGTTCATGCCGAGTAACCCTAAGCGAGTCGTCGGCGTGATCTGCAATTTTACTTTTGAAGCGATGATTTTGTCTGCACTATAACCAATCGTTGCATCGTCTAGGCTCAGTAATGGCGAACTCATCTTAGTCGGTTCACGGAAGCTAAAGGTGAACGGCGTATCCACATGCGCAGGCGCAAGATTCTGCATACGTTCAAGTTGTTTGATACGGCTCTGCGCTTGGCGGGCTTTGGTGGCTTTGGCTTTGAAACGATCAATAAACTTTTGCAGATGTGCTCGTGTTTCTTGCTGTTTCTCATAAGCTTGCTGTTGTTGTGACAAGCGTTCACTACGAATGGTTTCAAAGCTCGAATAATTGCCTGAATAGAGCGTTAATTCTGCATTTTCAATATGTAGAATATGATCGGTTACCGCATCCAAAAAGTCCCGATCATGCGAAATCAAGACCAGCGTGCCCGCATAGCTTTTTAGCCAATCTTCTAACCACAAAATCGCATCTAAATCCAAATGGTTGGTCGGCTCATCGAGTAATAATAAGTCTGAACGGCTCATCAATGTGCGAGCCAAATTCAGACGCATACGCCAACCACCGGAAAAACTTTGTACAGGCTGACGAATCTGAAATTCAAAAAAGCCTAAACCTGCCAGCAATTGCGCTGCTTTAGCAGGTGCAACATAACCATGAATTTCATCAAAGCGAGCATGAAGCTCCCCAAGTTCTGTATCACTGAGTTGATCGCTATTTTCGAGTTTATTTTGGATTTGCCAATACTCTGCATCCCCCGACAACACAAAATCCAGCGCAGGCACATCCAGCGCTTCGATCTCTTGCGCCATATGTGCCACGACCCAGCTCTGAGGACGCGTCAGTTGTCCTTCATCTGCACCGAGCTCTCCTAATAGCGCAGCAAATAAAGATGACTTCCCTGCACCATTGACACCAGTTAAACCCACTTTCCAACCTGGATGGATTTGCATCGTAGCATTTTGGAATAACGCTCGAACGCCTCGTCGGATGCTAAAATTTTCAAGTTGGATCATCTGTCATCATCGTTTCACTGTGTTGAGGATCGCTATTGTAAACAATTTTAGAAGTCGTCCATAGTCTAGTTTAGACACCCTAATGTGGGGTTTATTTAGACTGATTTGACGTTCATTTTTTATGCACATTTTTACTTATTGTGAACAAATTCACACAAAATACCCTGGAATTTGGAGCAATTACTCTATTAATTTAAGTGTAAGCACGATATTATTCTGCTCAAGTTGGATTGGGAATGAGTCCCGCCAAAAACAACAATTGAAAGGATGAGGCAAAGATGAAAAAACTTGCGCTAGCCATCGTGGCAACTTCCGCTATGGGTGCAATGTCTAACACTCAAGCAGCAACAATGTGTGTATTTGACTTACTTGGTGCTTCAGGTGAAGCTTATCAGCAAATGAAAGGCTGGGCGTTACAAGCGAAATCTTGGGGTGCAGATGTTCAGTTAAAGGCTTACACCGATGAGCGTGTTGCCAATGAAGATTTCAAAGCAGGCAAATGTGATGGCGTTAGCCTCACCGCAATGCGTGCTCGTGAATTCAATAAATTCGTAGGTTCTATTGATTCTATTGGTGCAGTACCAAACAATAAAGTTGCGCAAAGTGCAATCAGCTTCACTTTGAACTCTCGTAATGCTGGCAAAATGGTTAGCTCGAACAAAAAATATGAAGTCGTCGGTATCGCCCCATTGGGTTCTGCTTACTTATTCGTCAACGATCGCAACATCAACTCTGTTGCAAAAGCGGCAGGTAAGAAAATTGCCGTTCTAGACTATGATTCTGCACAAAAGAAAATGGTTCAACAAATCGGTGCACAACCTGTTTCATCTGACGTAACCAATTTCGCATCGAAGTTTAACAACGGTCAGGTTGATATCATTGGTGCGCCTGCATATGCATTCAAACCACTTGAGCTTCACAAAGGCTTGGGTTCAAAAGGTGCGATGGTTAACTTCCCAATTCTTCACGTCACAGCGAATGTTGTGATCAATCCAAGCAAATTCCCTGCTGGCTTTGGTCAAAAGTCACGTGATTGGTTCGTGAAGCAATTGCCTAAAGCATTTAGCACGATTTCTAAGCTTGAAGCGGGTATTCCTGCGAAATACAAAATGAATATTCCAGCTGACGACAAGATTGGTTATCAAAAAATGATGCGTGAATCACGTATTGCTTTGACCAAGCAAGGCGTTTATGACAAATCAATGATGTCAGTGTTGAAAAAAGCACGTTGTAGCGTTGATAAGTCAAACTTTGAATGTTCACTCGCTGGTGAATAATTCACACAGAAGATTTTATCTTTTCAAAAACTGCCTCTCAGGGCAGTTTTTTTATGTTTTTTTTTATAGTTCACACTTTTGTATTACAGCTTTTCAAGGGTGTATTCACCTATAATCTGACTTGTTTTTTCAATGAGCATGATGATGATTCGCATAGCGACAACTGGCGACTTTGAGCAAATTTGGCGCTTCTTTAAACCTATCGCTGAGGCAGGCGAAACCTATGCTTTTGATCGTGAGGTGACGAAAGACAAGGCTTTTGACATTTGGATGACTTTGCCCAACCGAACTTATGTTTATGAAAAGACGGAGAAATTATAGGTTCATACTATCTCAAAACCAATCAAAGTGGTGGCGGATCGCATGTCAGCAACTGTGGCTATATGGTCTCCGAATCCGCACGAGCTCAAGGCGTCGCTGCCAAAATGTGTGAGAACTCTCAACAGGTCGCACGTGAACTCGGTTATCTTGCGATGCAATTTAACTTTGTCGTGGAAACTAATGATGGTGCAATTCGACTTTGGCAAATACTAGGTTTTGATATCGTTGGTCGCTTGCCAAAAGCCTTCAGCCACCCCAAACAAGGTCTTGTTGATGCCTTAGTCATGTATAAATGGCTTAATTAGCGTTCCACGTGGAACATTAATTCTATCCAATCGAAATTCAAATTAGCGATCCATACGATCAACAAACTTGGTGATGTCTCTCAGTGCCTTTTTGGCTGGTGCAATCCAGTGATTGAACATGTGGAAGTTGTGCCACATGCCTGAATAAATCGTCAATGTGCAATCGACATCGGCACGGTCAGCGGCTTCTTTAAATCTTTTCGCATCATCAAGTAAAATTTCTTTACTGCCGACATGAATCAATATCTCAGGCAATCCTTTGAGGTTGGCAAATAATGGCGAAACATAAGGCTCATCAACACTGGCATTGTCATTCAAGTAATACTTCACACCATCTCGCAGTAACTGTTCAGACAACAAGGCATCATGCTTTGCATTGCGTCGAATTGACGCGCCACTGAGAGATAAGTCAAGCCAAGGCGACAGTAATATCAAACCGTTCGGCAATGGTAAATTTTCATCTCGCAACTTTAAACACAATGCCAAAGCGAGATTACCACCACATGAATCACCTGATAGCGTAATATTTTTTGGTGCAATGCCCTGCTCCAGTGCTTCGAGATATGCCGCTTGCAAAGTATTTAATGCCGAAGGAAAGACCTGTTCTGGTGCAAGTGGATAGTTTAAATGAATCACTTGCGCACCTGTGGCACGGACTAAGTCACACATCAATCCACGATGACTCTCCAATCCGCCCAAGAAAAAAGCACCACCATGAATATGAAAAATCAGCTGTGTCGCAGGGTCTCGTTTATGTCGGATTTCCTCACATTGCATACCTGCAAGCTCTAACTGTCTAAATGCGAGTCGCTTATCGACTGGAAAAAAGAAACCTGCTTTATCCATCATGCGACGTAATACGAATGGCGAAAGCCCTTGACGACTTGGAAAATGCACACACATTCTTAAAAATTTTTCGAGTGCAAATGTTTTCAATGGATTAGATGCAGGCATATAATTTTTCCATAATTTGACTAGCTATTCACAAAATAAGCTTATAAAATTACAAGTATAAACGAAAAAATCATAATAGAAATTCGTTTATGACTTATCGTTGATGAACTCAGGAAAACCTTCGCAAGGAAACCAAAAATGAAAAAATTCGCATTTGTTGCGCTTAGCAGTGTACTGGCAACTTCAGCGTTTGCTGCAGACTTAAACAATACGCAGTGGAGAACCGTTGATGATGAAACAGGCAAAGCGAAAGCTTTGGTCGAATTCTCTAAAAGTTCAAATGGTACTTATACTGCTACAATCAAGAAACTACTTGATCCAAAAGCTAAAACAGTTTGCACCGAATGCTCTGGAAGTCAAAAAAACAAACCGATGGAAGGTTTAGATATTGTTCAAAACCTGAAACTAGACAAAGGTAATAAGTATGACGGCGGAACAATCCTTGATCCAAAGTCAGGTAAAACTTACAAAATGAACGCTGAAATGGCTTCAAATGGTAAAACCCTTAAAGTGCGTGGCTACATCGGCATCGCTGCACTTGGTCGCAACCAAACGTGGTACCGTGTGAAATAACATTTGTAAAATCATTGCTAAGCAAAATTTACTCAATCAAAAAAGCTTGCGACTTCGCAAGCTTTTTTATGTCTATCATTTCGCCAAATTGGCATATTCTGCTTCATCAAAACCCACGACAATCGTTGAACCGATATCCAACACAGGTCGTTTAATCATGCTTGGATTGGTGATCAATGTTTCGATGAACTGTTCTTTATTTTCAAGCGCATAGTCTTGTTGTTGTGGTGAAAGTTTTCTCCACGTGGTGCCTTTTTTATTTAAGATCACGTCTTGATCTTTCTGCTTAAGCCACTGCTGTAACGTCGCTTGATCAATACCCTGCTTTTTATAGTCGTGAAACGTATAATCAATACCTTGCTCATCAAGTGCAATAAATGCTTTTTTCATGGTATTGCAATTTTTAATGCCATAAATTTTCATCATCAATTTCCAAATATGTTGTATTTGCACATAGGATAACTGGTCAAGAAAAAGTGATAAAGTGCTATTGACGAAACAACAAATTTCACTAAACTGTAATATGTAACATAATATTTTAACAATTTTTACAACGTTAATGGGGAATAACCATGAAAAAATTGAGTCTTGCTACAGCACTAATCACTTCACTATTTGCCATGGGTGCAAATGCTTATCAGTATGAAGTCAATGTCGGTTATGAAAATACTGATATCGAAGATTTGGGTGATCTTGATACTTGGTCTGCTTCAGGTAAGTATTATTTGAATGCAGTTCAAACCAAATCTTCACCACTTGCTGAAGCAGCATTTCTAAATCGTGGAAGTAACATTGGCTTGGGCTATGTTAATGCGAGTGGCGATGGTGACGAAGATATTGATGTCTATGGAGTTTCGGGTGAATTCTTTATTCCAAACTCACAATTTTATTTCAGTGGATCTTTAAATCAAGTTGATCTTGGTGGCGAAGACAATACAGGTTATACCGTTGAAGCAGGTTACTTACCAGTAAACGGCTTACTACTTGCATTAGGCGTATCTAAAGAAAGTTTAGATCCTGTACTTGTTGCAGAGAATGGTTTCGTTACATCTTTAGGTTATGTAGATGCTGTAGGTGAAGATACAACTGTCAGCACTCGTGGCAAGTACGTGACTCAGATCGGTGGCTTTTACACCAACTTTGAAGGTGTCGTCTATTTTGGTGACGAAACAGCTTATAAACTTGGTGGTGACCTGTATCTTGATCCAACATTAAGTGTTGGTGCGTCTTTTGCCGATTCTACGGTAGATGAATCAGAAACTATCTTCGGCATCAATGCGAAAAAATTCTTTACACCACAAATCGGTGTTGGTGTGGCATACACCACAGCGGATGACGTTGATTCTGTTGGTATTAACGGAACTTTCCGCTTCTAATTCCACATCGCTGATGAAATTAAAAAATCGCCCAATTGGGCGATTTTTTTGTGGCTTACATCGCTGTGAATTTTTCTAAAGGACATTTTCACAATGTATCAATCGCAGTTGCAAACTTATTTGCCCACGAAATTCATTTCTTTCCAAGCTATAAGCAATTCTGACTTTTTTTGCGATTTCAGCATTGTCAATTTTTTCAATAAAGTTAAAACCAATCGCATCAACACGATGATTTACATCAATTTGTAATTTTAGTTTTAAGTGCTTTTCCTTAAGCCATTGATAATCGGCAACCTTAAATATCCCTTCAAATATTGGCGATTCAAAGCCCTGTCCCCACGGCCCAAGTTGCTCTAAGCGTTGTAAAAAATTAACATTCAGCTCATCTTTTTTGAGTGTACCATCTGTATAAATTTTTGCTTGAAATACTTCAGGATTAACTTCGGCAACTACCTCTATAAGCGCCTGTCGAAATGCATCAAAATTTTCTTTTTGGATGGTTAAACCTGCTGCCATAGCATGCCCACCAAAGAATTTCACCAACCGCGGATGCTGTTCTGCTACCGCTTCGATGGCATCACGGATATGAATCCCGGCGATTGAACGTGCAGAACCTTTCAGATGTTCTCCATCTTCATCAAGTGCAAATACAATACTTGGACGGTGGAAATGCTCTTTTAAACGCCCAGCGACAATACCGATCACGCCTTGATGCCATTCAGGCTCAAAGAGTACCAACGCCTCAGGAAGCTGATCTTGTTCGATATGGATTTGTTGCAGATAATCAAAGGCTTGTTCACGCATCCCCTGCTCGACTTGGCGACGCTCAATATTCAAGCGATCAAGCTGATAAGCGTATGGATAAGCACTGTTCAGATCGGGCGCAAGTAAACATTCAATACCGATCTGCATACTGTCCATACGCCCTGCCGCATTGATCCGAGGACCAAGTACAAAACCAAAATCACTGGCTTGTAGTTGTGCTGCATTTTTACCTGCAATTTCGATCAATGCCAAAATTCCTGCACGACACTGTCCTTGTCTGATGCGCTCTAGCCCTGCCTGTACCAAAATGCGATTATTAAAATCAAGCTTTGCCACATCGGCAACCGTACCCAATGCGACTAAATCGAGAAACTGCGTCATGCGCACGCTCGATTTACCGAGCTTTTGTCGATGCGTAGCAAATCGAGCCAAAAGATAAAACGCCACGCCAACGCCTGCCAAAGACTTACTGGCAAAAGTACAACCCAATTGATTGGGATTCACCACAGCTTCGGCTTTTGGCGTCGCTTTCGTCGTGAGATGGTGATCGGTAATAATGACTTGCATCCCGAGCGCATGACAACGCTCTACACCTGCATGACTAGAAATACCATTATCCACCGTCATCAACACATCGGGTTGGAAGCATTCATAAGCAAGTTCAGCAATCGCAGGTGTTAAGCCGTAACCATATTTAAAACGGTCAGGCACGATATAATTCACCGTCGCACCCATCGCCTGTAAGGCTAAAATAGCAAGTGCGGTACTGGTTGCACCGTCAGCATCATAATCACCGACGATGAGTATTTTTTGTTGTTCATCAATCGCTTGATCTAAAATTTGTACTGCTTTGTCTAGACCCATTAAGTCGGGTTGTAATAGATGTTTTAATTGTAAATCAAGCTGATCAGCTGTCGTGTCACGTGCTGATAAAATTCGTGCCAACGTGTCTGAGCCAAGATATTCATATTGCTGTAAAGGTTGTTGTAAGGGGCGTTGATCGAGTTGGATTGACTGCATAGGTTCTAAAAATTGTAATTTTTGAATATGAGATAATAACGATAACCGTTAGGGCATTAAGCGTTGAATCAACCAATCTTCATCCTGCTTTTGATAACAAATTCGATCATGCAAACGATTTGGTCTGCCCTGCCAAAATTCATAATAATCAGGCACGAGGCGGTAACCTCCCCAAAAATTCGGTTTATCGAGTTGTTCCATATTTTCAAACTGCTGTACCGCAGCATCAAAGCGGTGTTGCAGTGCTTCTCGGCTTTCAATCACACCACTTTGTGGTGTACTGACATGTGCTGCAATTTGGCTATCACGAGGGCGTTTGTGATAATAATCAGTCGATTCAATTTCGGAAATACGCTCAATTTGACCTGAAATCCGCACCTGTTGCTCAAGCTCTGCCCAATAAAAAAGAATCTGTGCTTGTGGGTTTTCTGCTAAGTCGAGTCCTTTTTTACTGTCGTAATTACTATAAAAATCATAGCCTCGATTGGTTGCGCCACGCAATAACACCGTACGCACATGCGGTACAGCTTGCGCATTGGCTGTGGCCAAGTACATGGCATAGGGTTCATGTAGATTGCCAGTCAACGCCGCATTGAACCATAGTAAAAATTGTTCGTGTGGCGTTTGAGCCACGTGTTCTTCATGCAACTCGCCACGCTGGTAATTTAAACGCAACTCGCTCAAGTCTTTGATATGACTTGCACTTTGATGATCAGTCGTCATTGCTTGGTCTATCCTTTTTTCAACCTATGAAAACGCCAATTTTTCGAATGAAGTCTATTAATACCGTGTTTTATTCTTCATGAATATTGGCTTGTTTACGTATTTGATCCGCAAGATGCTTCGCCAATTGACTGACTTCATCTAAATTATCACCTTCGACCATCACTCGAATCACAGGTTCTGTACCTGATTTACGAATCAGCAGACGCCCTCGCCCTTTGAGCTGTTGCTCTGCTTTTTCAAACTCAGCCTCTAGTACTGGATCAGCAAATAGGTCGATCATTTGTGCAAGACGCACATTTTCTAAGACTTGAGGAAAGAGTTTAAAATCTTTAACCAATTCATCTAAGCTCGTTTCTTGCTCAACCAAAACACGCATCACTTGTAATGCAGCAATAATCGCATCGCCAGTGGTGCTTCGATCTAAAGTCAAAATATGTCCTGATGGCTCTCCACCAATAAACCAGTCATTTTCTTCCAAAGATTGAAGCACATAACGATCACCAACTTTGGCACGAATAAATGGTATCTCCGCTTTGTTTAAGGCAAGCTCAAGTGCCATGTTACTCATCACTGTGCCGACGATACCTCGTGGTGTTTTTTTACCTTTCGTGGCAAGAATATATAAAATATGATCACCATCTATAAGCTGACCATTGCGATCGACTAACATCACTCGATCTGCATCACCATCGAAAGCAATGCCCAAATCAGCACGATGCTTAATCACAGCCTGTTGTAAATTATCAGGGTGGGTCGAACCACACTGCTCATTAATATTGGTGCCATTCGGTTGATCGAAAATGCTAATGACTTTTGCACCAAGCTCACGAAACACAGCAGGCCCCACACTATAAGCCGCACCATTGGCGCAATCCATGACAATGGTAAAGTCTTGCAAATTCAGATGATATGGGAAGGTTGATTTACAGAACTCGATATAACGCCCTTGTGCATCATCGACACGAAAGCTTTTCCCGAGTTGATTCAGCTCTTGAATGATGATGTCTTTTTCAAGCTCTTGATTGATTTGTTCTTGTAGGTCGTCTGCGAGCTTTTTGCCATCGCTTGAAAAAAATTTAATACCATTATCAAAATACGGATTGTGCGATGCTGAAATCACAATTCCTGCATTGGCATGTAACGCACGAGTAAGGTGGGCAATCGCAGGTGTTGGTAATGGACCAAGCAAATGCACGTATACGCCCGCCGAATTTAATCCTGCTTGCAGTGCTGACTCTAAAATATAACCCGAAAGTCGTGTATCTTTCCCCATGACTACAATCGGCTTTTTCTTCGGAAAAGCTCTTTTTAAAACTGCTCCAGTGGCAAAGCCTAATCTTAATGCAAACTCAGGTGTAATTGGTGATATCCCAAATTGACCACGAATACCATCTGTACCAAAATAGCTCATTTAAGCCTCATATGTATCATTATTTATATAAATATTTATTTTACATTAAAAAAACAGCCATCGGAGAGATGGCTGTTTAGTTTTATCGTAAAGAATATTCAAATTATCCAACACGATAGTTCGGCGCTTCTTTGGTAATCGTCACATCATGCACATGCGATTCTTTCATACCTGCCGCCGTGATTTTGACAAATTTGGCATTATGACGCATATCTTCAATGCCTGCAGAACCTGTATAGCCCATAGATGAGCGCAAACCACCCATCATTTGATGCACGATATTGCCCATTGGCCCTTTGTAAGGCACACGTCCTTCAATACCTTCTGGAACGAGTTTTTCCGCACCTGCTTTGGCATCTTGGAAATAACGATCTGCCGAGCCACTCGAGCCAGACATTGCACCCAATGAACCCATACCACGATAAGCTTTATAATAACGCCCTTGGAAAAACTCCACTTCACCAGGCGCTTCCTCCGTACCCGCCATGAGTGACCCAACCATAATCGTGCTTGCACCTGCAGCAATGGCTTTCGACATATCACCAGAGTAACGAATTCCGCCATCGGCAATCAATGGAATTTGCTCTTTCAGGGCATTGGCGACGTTATCAATCGCAGAGATCTGTGGTACGCCAATACCCGCAACAATACGTGTGGTACAAATCGAACCTGGACCAATACCGACTTTCACGGCATCTGCACCTGCATCAAGCAACGCTAATGCTGCATCACCTGTTGCGATATTGCCACCGATCACTTGCACTTGTGGGAAGTTTTGTTTCACCCAACGTACTCGTTCAATCACACCCGCAGAATGACCGTGTGCTGTATCCACCACGATCACATCAACACCAGCATCAACCAACGCTTCAACACGACTTGGTGTATCTGCACCTGTACCCACTGCCGCACCAACACGTAGTCGACCTAAATCATCTTTACAGCTATTTGGATATAGTTCAGCTTTGCGGAAGTCGGTGACGGTGATTAAGCCTTTTAAGTTTTGTTGATCATCAATCACCAAGACTTTTTCCACACGATGCTTTTGCAATAATGCTTGAATATTTTCTTTAGACTCGCCTTCTCGTGCTGTGACTAAGCGATCTTGTGGCGTCATGATATTGCTAACAGGCTGTTCAAGGTTGGTTTCAAAACGTGTATCACGCCCTGTCACAATACCAACCACTTTTTCGCCTTCAACCACAGGTACGCCACTGATATTGTTGGCTTGGGTGATCTCCATCAACTCACGTACAGTGGTCGTCGGTGAGACGGTAATTGGGTTTTTCACCATGCCCGCTTCAAACTTTTTCACACGACGTACTTCTGCAGCTTGCGCAGCGATATCCATATTTTTGTGCAAAATACCAATACCGCCATGTTGTGCCATTGCAATCGCCATACGGGATTCTGTCACCGTATCCATTGCCGCAGAAACAAGCGGAATATTGAGTTGAATATCACGAGTCAAACGTGTCTTTAGCGAGACATCTTTTGGGAGGACTGTAGAGTAAGCAGGGAGTAACAAAACATCATCGAAGGTCAATGCTTCTTGAACGATGGTCAGCATAACAATCTCACTGGTAATTTCCGTGCGCTATTATAAACAAATTTCAATTAAAATTGCACTGTTATATGCGTTTTTCATTATTTTTACCTTGAATTTATAAACTCCACACCTCATCAGTCAGTTGCTTGATTTCATCAATATCATGACTGACATAGAGCATCGGAATATTGGTCTGATCTCGTATCTGCTGAAAAAAAGGAATAATCTCCTGCTTATGCGCTGTATCTAATGCAGACAATGGCTCATCGAGTAGCAAAATATTCGGCGAATACAATAACGCACGACCCAGTGCAACTCGTTGCTTTTCACCGCCTGAGAGCTTTATCGGCATACGCTCTAGCAGATGCTCTAATTTAAGTAAATCGACCACTTGATCCAATTGAAAATGTCTTTGTGAAGCGGAAATACACTGAAAACCAAACAATAAATTCTTCTTTACTGAAAAATGCGGAAAGAGCTGTGCATCTTGAAAAACCAAACCGACACGGCGTTGTTGCACCAACTGATTAATCTTTTTACTCGCATCAAAAAAACACTGCTTTTGAATATAAATTTTACCTTTTTGTGGGATTACGATACCCGCAACACTATGCAAAATTGAGGTTTTCCCTGTACCTGATGCGCCAAACAAGCCCAACACTTGTTGATCGGTCTGGTATTTTGCTTCAAGCTGAAATTGTCCCAAAGATAATGCAATATCAATGTCTATCACGGACGACTTTTCCTGATTCATCGTGTCAGTCATAACACACCTCGAAGGCGTTTTTGCCGGCGTTGGAACCATTGTGCAAACCACAAAGCCAAAAATGCGATCGCTAAGGAAATGATAATTAAACGATTTAATGCATCTTCGCTATTCGGCTGTTGCATCAAGCTATACATGGCAAGCGGTAAGGTACGCGTTTCTTCGGCGATATTGCCGACAAAGCTAATAGTTGCACCGAACTCGCCTAAGCTGCGACAAAAACACAATATTAACCCGACCAGAATGCCACTACTCGCCAATGGCAAGGTGATCTGCCGAAAGACAGCAAGTCGTGATGCACCCAAAGTCATTGCAGCGATTTCTAAACGACGATCGACCAATTCAATGGCGAGGCGAATTGACTGTACCAACAGCGGAAAGCCCATCACCGCCGAAGCGAGCACTGCTCCTTTCCAATTAAAAGCGAGCTCAAACCCAAAATAGTGAAAATATTTACCGATCACACCGTTATTGCCAAATAGCTGTAGCAACAAATAACCTGGCACAACGGGCGGAAGCACCAATGGAAGAAATATTAAGGTTTCGAGTAAGGATTTACCCCAAAATTCTTTACGTGCCAATAGCCAACCAAAGAATAATGCAGGAATAATATTCAGCAAAAGACAGCCTAATGCGACCTTACAGGACAGTTGCAGTAGATTGATTTCTTCAGGACTTAACACAAGCATTATTTACGTTTTGCAGTTGGATGAAGCGGAATGAAGCCATATTTTTTAAAGATCGGTTCTGCTTTTTTACTTTGGATAAACTGATACATACGTTGTGTTTCTGTGGATTGATCAAGTTTCGCCACAGGATACACCACCGCAGGATAGCTTCCTACAGGGAATGTGCCAACGACTTTGACTTTATCGCTAATCGCAGCATCGGTAGCATAGACAATCCCGAGCTGACATTCACCACGTTCCACAAAAGTCAGTGCACCACGCACGTCTTCAGTTTCTACAAGTTTTGGTTGTACCGCCGTCCACCAATCCAGTGAAGTGAGTGCCGCTTTGGCATATTTACCCACAGGCACGCTACTGGTATCGCCTGTACAGATTCGGCTATTTTTTACAAGGTCTGGTACTGCGCCTTGTTTCACATCGAGTTTTGTTTTTTGCTGTTTCGGCGCAATCCAAACGAGCGAATTACCGAGTAAATTCACTCGATTTTTTGGATTCACCTGTCCTTGTTTTTGCAAATAATCCATCCATTGCAAATCCGCAGACATGTAAATATCCACTGGTGCGCCTGCTTTGATCTGCTTTGCCAAAGTCGATGAGCCTGCAAATGAGGTTTTCACATCGGTTTTATAAGTTTGCTCATAGAGCTTTTCGATGTCTTGCATGGCATTGGTCAGACTTGCGGCCGCAAAGACGGTGGTTGATCCTTCGGCATAACTCATCATGGAAAATCCAGTCAAAGCAATGATGCTCATCGTTTTAAATAATTTTTTAATCGCACGATAGCTGTTGGAATGAGTCATGGGAGTTTTCTCAAAAGGGAAATTGATGTGTTAAGTTTCATTATGTTTTTAAGAATATAGCGGTCGAAAAAAATAAGCAATCCTAAACTATGGATTGCTTTGATGAAAACTGCTTTGATAAAGCTGAGTGTTTTGTTTTAAGTTTTAGACACAGATTTATGCAATTGAAAGTACGTCTTGCGCTTCAGCATCTTTCGATTGATTTTCTGAGCTTTTCTTTGACACCGATTTTTGCACATATTTGGCAGGGAAATATTGTTTCACCAGTTGTTTCAATGGCGTTTCAATAAATTTTGGCAAATTGACGCCCAGTGGATTGCGCTCTTGCAAATCTGCTGACGACACCACACGTGTGCCCATCACATAGTCAAACCACGGCTTGGTCACACACCAATTGGCATCTTGATTGGCATTCATGTGATGGTCATAGTGCCACGGAATTTTTGCTTTCGCCCAATCAGGTTCAAGGTGCGCACGGCGATGGATATAATAATAGTTGAATGCGCTATACCATGCCGCAGCTGCCATGCCTTTTGAGAATGGATAAAACATAGCACTTGTCGTTACCGCAACGATTCCTAGTGACACCACTTCATTTTTGGTACGCCAGTTGCTCAGACCTTGTACATAGCCATCATCTTCAAATTCTTGCTTACGCACTTCACGATGATGCTCCCAATGCGACTTCATACTGCGTGGCACAGGACTAAATCTCGGCTTACCTGCTCGGTGTGTACCATGCAAAATATATTTATGTGCTACCCATTCAAAGGCATTAGCAACGATCAATCCTGCAACAAATCCCTTAATCATAAAAACTACCTATTTATTTTCTATATTTAGGGTCTGTTGACATTTCACAGATGCTTGCGACTATGGATGTTTTTTAGACGATACTAGGCAGGAATGAGGAAATTTAGTCATTCTAAATGACTCTTTCCTAACGACGTAGCGGCAAAAAACATCCTAGTCCCGAAGGGTTATCGCTAAAACTGCCATAAACTTCGTTATGAAACTTGGCAAGGGAGTGACCATTCCCTTCGTTTCATGCCTCGTTTCTGTAGTTTTAGCTGATAACACAATGCATGTCTGAAACGTCAACAGACCCTAGTGTAGAGCGAGGAAAAGGTAGCGTATTGACACTTCATCGGCGTTTGATTGACAAATTACGACAGAAGATTTATAACCATTTTATTGCTCACTTTATTTAAAAAATGGTGCAAGGATGCAACAGATCACAAGCTATCAAGGCTCGGTATACGGTGGTTTGGGCGATTTATTATTTAAATATTGCCAAGCCAATCAAATCACGATGCCTGCACAACTACTACAGGTACAGAACCTAGAGCGATTTGATTATCAAGTCTGGTATCTATTGCTCAATGAACTGGGTCAACAGCTAGATCAACCTGCACTCGGCTTAGAAATTGCCAAATATGTCGAGCTCAAACATCTTGGCGTACTTGGTTATTTGGCTCAAAGTTGCGAACATCTTGGCGAGGCATTATTACGTTACCATGATTTTTATCGGCTGATTTATGACGGCAGTCCATTGATCTTTCAGCAAGATCAAGATCATCTCATCATCGGTTGGGATGTCCCCAAAGTATTTACCACACAGATCACCAATGAGATTGCCATTGCGATTATGTATCAGTTTTTTCGGCATTTTTTGCACATTGATGATGTCGAGCTGATCCAAGTGGATTTCATGCACGCTGCACCAAAAGATACGATGATTTATCAACGCTATTTCGGTTGTCCTGTGCTATTTTCACAGCCTACTGCGCAGATCGTTTTACCAAGTCATATCTTAAGTAAGCCGATTCGTCATGCCGATCAAACCTTGCAAGATTTACTCACTGCGCAAGCGCAGACATTGCTCAAAGAATTGCCACATACCACGCAACTTGATGAGCGATTGCAACAGGCGATTTTAAAACAACTGCAAAAGCAACAACTCAATATTGAATATATTGCAGTACAACTGCACACCTCAGTCAGACAGCTTCAGCGCCATTTGCAAAGTCAAAACACCACTTTTCAAGAGCGTGTACAGGCCATTCGCCAAATGCTTGCTTTTAAATATTTGCAAGATCCACATTTGAGTTTGCACGAGATTGCGCTGTTACTCGGTTATTCCGAACAAAGTGCTTTTCAACGTGCTTTTAAACTGTGGACGAAGCACACACCACAGCAATGGCGAAAACAACATTTACCCATTGCGCCTAAATAGTTTTCACCGACAATCAATTCACTAAAAACATCTAGGTTGCGAAAACGGCTCGCTACAAATCCGTGCTAGTTTTCACGTCGAATCAGCGTAGAATGAGTGCTTAAATTGCACTATCAAAATAAGATTTTCACATGGAAGTTGCTCAACCCTCGTCAGCGTTTTGGAAACGATTTTTATTTTTTCTTCTTCCTCTGATCGCCACCAATATTTTACAAAGCTTATCAGGCACGATTAATACTGTTTTCGTCGGGCAGATGATGGGCGTCGATGCAATCGCTGCAGTTGCGGTTTTCTTCCCGATTTTGTTTACCTTACTTGCATTTATTATCGGTTTGTCCGCGGGTTGTACCGTATTAATCGGGCAAGCTTGGGGTGCACGAGATCATGACAAATTACAACGCATCATCGGTTCAACGCTGTTTATGACCTTGATCGGTGGCACGCTAATTGCCATTTTTGGTGTCTATTTTGCCGAAGAGTTGCTCCGATTATTAGGTACAGATGATGAGATCATGCACTTGTCTTTACCTTTCGTACAATGGATGCTTGCAGGTAGTCCACTGATTTTTCTATATATTATCTACACCTCAATCATTCGTGGTGTCGGTGATAGTGTTACACCAATGATCGCCTTGGGACTCACAAGCATCGTCGGGTTGATCGTCACACCAACGCTGATCAAAGGTTATTTTGGTTTTCCACAATTAGGAATCATCGCTCCTGCGATTGCCACGATTCTTGGCTATTTACTGGTTTTAATTTTCCTATTTTTCTATATGAAGGTGAAAAATCATCCGCTCAAAGTTGATATGGAAATTTTGAAACAGATTCGCCATCAGCCAAAGATGAGCAAACTCATACTTCGGCTCAGCGTGCCAACTGGCATTCAAATGGTTACAACTTCGATCGCAGGGTTAGTCATCGTCGGCTTAGTCAACCGCTTTGGCTCAGAAGCCACCGCCGCTTATGGTGCAGTCAACCAAGTTTTAAACTATATACAATTCCCTGCAATTTCGATTTCTATCGCAGCCTCGATCTTTGCCGCCCAAGCCATCGGCTCAAATCACGCTGATGCCGTCACTCGGGTGACTCGTACAGCACTAGCAATGAATATTGCACTCACAGGCTCATTGATTCTTATCGGCTATTTGGCATCGAAATATTTAATGGCGCTATTTATCACTGAACCGCATGTCATTGAACTCGGTCAGCAATTGCTCTTTATCGTGCTGTGGTCGATTCTATTTTTTGGTGCAAGTGGAGTCTTCGTAGCGATCATGCGAGCCAGTGGTCATGTCATCCAACCGATGCTGATTAATGTCGCTTGTATTTTGTTGATCGAAGTGCCTCTCGCCTATTTATTTAGTCGTTGGTGGGGGCTTGAAGGCATTTGGTATGGCTATGCCACGGCATTTGTCTTTTTATTTATTTTTCAGGGCTTGTACTATCAATTTGTTTGGAAGCGAAAAACCATCCATCGCCTAATTTGATGTACATTTGTATATAATACTTGATTAATATTTAAGCATTGTGTATAAAAGCTTCGGTAATTTTGATGATAAACTAACAAAACTTTGAAAAAGGGAACAACAATGCAAATATTTCCCGCGTTGAATACGTTGAATGACGCTCTTAGGGGTAAGGCGTCAAAAGCTGTCATGACAGCATGTATTTTTGCCATTGCACTGACGCAAGTGGGTTGTAAAGACACGCTTGAGCAACTGACAGGCATGACGCAAGAAGAACGTCCTGATGAAGCTTACCAAGCGAAATTGATTAAAGACTTAAAAGCCTTTGATCAGATTCGTACACAGCAAAACTCTTTATTTATGCAGTTCGATGATCAGCTTGATCTTGCATCAAGCAAGCAAACCACCAACAGCAAAGTCCGTCAAGAACTACGTGATCTTGCAGGCACTTTAGATAGTCAAAATCAGCAATTTAAACAATTGCATGTGCACACGCCAGAAGTGGCTAGACTACGTAATGCAGTGATGCAACTGAACTATAGCACCATGCAAATCGTAGCTTTGGTGGATAATCCAAATGCTGTGAATAGCCGACTAGATCGCTATAAGAGTATGCAGCAGAACTATATCAATCGTTATAATCATCTGCGTACAGAAGTCGAGTCTAAATTGGCTTCTTAAGGTCTGAATGGATCTGTCTTGTTGCAGATCAATACCGAGCATCTTACAATTCGCTTCAATCATTCATTGAGGCGTTTTATTTTGCGTGCATTTATTCAGCGTTCCAAGTCTGCACATGTCAGCGTCGATAACAAAATTGTTGGGCAAATTGATCAAGGCTTAGTCGTGCTACTTGGTATTGGAAGTGAAGATACATTAGACAAAGGCAAAAAGCTCATTGATAAAGTCTTGAAATATCGTGTCTTCGATGATGAAAATGGCAAAATGGGTTGGAATGTCGCCCAAGCGAATGGTGGCGTTTTATTGATTTCACAATTTACACTATACGCCAATACCCAAAAAGGACTGCGCCCAGACTTTGCACCTTCGATGCCACCAGTGGAAGCGAAAGCGTTATATGATGACTTATTAGACTATCTGCGTAGTCAATATGAACATGTTGCTTCAGGCGTTTTTGGCGCAGATATGCAGGTGCATCTGATTAATGATGGCCCTGTCAGCTTTATGCTTGAAGTGGAATAAAATCTCGACAAATTGCAGGGTAAAAAAATCCCCCTGAATAAAGGAGGATTTTGAAGGATTTAACGTCCAGTTTTGTCTTTTAAGAATTGACGTGCTTGTTTGATGCGCTGCTTTATAGGCTTCGGAATCTTCGGCACAACCAATTTTGCCACTTGGTTAAACCACACCAATAATGAAAAATCACCTTCCATTTTGATATTGCCAGACTGCATACCTGTCATGAATGCGGTTGGATCACCTTTCATTAAGGTTTTTACCGCATATTCACTGTCAACAAATTGGATTTTAAAATCTGCTGATTGCGTCACACTCGCAGCAGTTGATACTTTGCCTTGATCAATGATGATCTGACGAGCGACACCTTGCACAGTACCGATCTCAATACGGAAGCTACGATCATAAATCAGTTCAATAAACTGAGGGCTAGTACGCGCCAATTGTTTCATACGAAGTACAAGACCCGTGATCAGCAAATCAAGTGGATCTGTAGTGACATCAACTACAGGGAGTTTAATTACAGGTAAAGATGACAATTTCATCGACATGTTCCTAATCTTTTTTACGACATATTGTAGTTGTGTCGATGCTAGCATATTCAATGCAAAAAATAGATGACTTTTCGAGATTATCGTTGTTGCGATTTAGTCAATATGAATAAATATAGGGTCAGAGAAAATGACTGTAAAATTAAACTCAACACTGCCCTCGTACGCAAATGAACTCACATTGGCGTAGAAAATATTGCGGACTTAGTCATCGTATACTGGCGTATGCTCAATATATTTGACTTTGGTGTCTTGTCGTGCCAAGCGACGGTCATTCAATGCAATGGCTACGGTGAAAGCAAATAAACACACCATCATTGCGCTTACATAACCGTAAAGTAGTGGCATATCTACTACGCTTTGAATACCAGCACGTAATAGTTCAAGTCCACCCCAAAACACCATCCCTGCACACATAAACACTAACCAATGACGGTATTGTGAAAATGCGATGAGTAATACAGCCAAGCCAACCAATGATCCCCCGATGATTGTGGCTAAATTTAATGTAAACATTAAAACTCTCCTACAAAATAGATCCTACGCTATGCAAGCCTTGCCTTTGTTTTATCTTGGCAATCTTGCTACTGACACACAGATCATTTTTTATGCACAAACCTTTTTGTGCTTAGATTGATTATGCAAGTTTTTTCTCTGAAAAAAAGCCCTAAAATTATGCTTTGCGACACAGAGTGTCGCCGTATGTTTTCTCAGCAATTTATCGTTTTTAGCTAACCCTAGCAAACACTATATGTTGTGTGGGTTTTTCATATAAGTCGTGTGCTTTATCGCCACTTATCGCCTATTCAAGTTTTTTTTCATGACAAGATTGTCATATTTAAATTATTGTTTTTTATGAATATTTTATTTAAATCACGTTGTAATTACAAAAGTAATACATCAGATATGCAGAGCTTATTTTATAAACTCCACACACAACATATAGTAGGTTATATGATTTTTAGGCACGGTACAAATCTTTGTCATGTAAGCCCAAAAGATAGAGAATTCCGTCCAATCCAACGCTAGAAATCGCTTGATTTGCATTTTCACGCACCAATGGTTTTGCACGAAATGCCACGCCCAAACCTGCAAGTGAAAGCATCGGCAAGTCATTTGCGCCATCACCTACAGCGATCACTTGTTCCGTTGAAATGCCGAACTTTTCAGAGAGCTGTTGCAGTAACAATGCTTTGCGAGCGCCATCAACGATATCGCCTTTGACGACACCTGTCACGACACCATTTTCCACATCAAGAATATTGGCGTGGACTTCATCAATGCCGAGTTTTTGTTGTAAATATTCTGCAAAATATTGAAAACCACCAGACAAAATTGCCGTTTTGTAGCCCAGTGATTTTAAAGTAGAAATTAGGCGTTCTGCACCATCAGTAATGGTCAGGCGCTCAGCGATTTGAGGTAATACACTGGCATCTAGACCTTTCAGTAATGCCACACGAGCACGGAAGCTTTGCTGAAAATCGAGTTCACCTTGCATAGCACGTTCAGTAATCTCTGCAACTTGCTCACCGACACCTGCTTCTAGTGCCAATTCATCAATCACTTCTTGGGTGATCAGAGTCGAGTCCATATCAAAGCAAACAAGGCGACGATTACGGCGGTAAACATTGTCCTCTTGTACCGCAATGTCCATATTGTGCTGTGCACTCATCAGCATACATGCCGAACGCATCGCTTGTGCATCAAGCATTTGACCGCTTAAACCAAATTGAATACAGGCGACATTTTCATGCGATTGCTGTTCTACATTATTCGCTTCAAGTTCTAATCGACCTGACAGGCGTGTTACCGTTTCGATATTAAAGCCTTGATCTGATACAATTTTAGTCACCGATTGCAGATGTGAAGCAGTCAACTCTGGCGCCAGTGCGGTCACGATATATTTGGTGCGACCACCGTCGGCAACCCACTGTTGATATTCATTGGCAGGGATTGGTTTAAAACGAACAGTTAAGCCTATATCTTGCGCGAGAATTAAAATTTCACGCATCGCCAAAGCAGTTGCGGTCTGATCATCTGAGCTGACCACGATGCCTAAGGTCAATTGGTTATGAATAACTGCTTGCCCTACATCAAGAATCTGCAAACGATGTACAGACAACACTTGCATAAGTCGGGTAAACTGATTAGGTTGGTCAGATCCTAAAAAGGATATAAGAATGATTTCTTGCATGTGCTTTTGCTAAATTGGGCTAATATTCGATTCACTGGCTAGAATGATAATCTAAATTGCAACGAATTGCTTTGGAAGTTTTAACTTGAATGCACCTCGACAAGGGCTTTTTGCAAGCCTACTGATCCTGAGTTTTGTTTTGCACGGTATTCTTATCGTGGTCGCAACCAATTATTTTTTAAAGGATAATCGTGCAATTCAAGGCGAGCTATTGACTCGTCAGTTGGTTGCCGACAGCATGAGTGAGCTTGCACCGCCAAATACTGTGGCATTGGCACTGCTGGCCTCTCGATATGCGACCAATCCGAGTATTGCCTCATTACGTGTGCTGGATCATGATGATCGTGTCTTGGCGACCGCAGGTGCAAATAAAACCCGTCAAGGTGATGTCTTTGTTCGTGATGCGATGGTCAATGAGCAAAAAGTTGGTCGTATCGAAGTGACTTTAATTAAGCCAAGTATTGGTGAGTTGCTTCGCAATCAATGGTTACCGCTACTGATTTCACTGATTTTACATTTTAGCTTATGGGTTGGTTACCGCACCATTGCCCGCCCAACACGTTCAGAATTTCTAAATAAGATGAAACGTGAAGCTTTATTAAAGCATGAGATTCAACGTCTTGCAGAAGCAGTTGAGCATGAAAAACATCAAGCCAGTCTTGCCATTGCCAAAGCACAGCAACTGTATCAACGTCCCCATGCCGAGTTAAACGTCAAAGATCCTTTACAGACCACGCAAGATTCAGAACATATTTATCTGAGCGTGCAACATTATGATCCAAAACAACTTTTAGGCACGGTCAATCAACATACAGCGCAATCTTATTTTAATTTGTCACAAGTGTTTTTAAATAAAACCGTTGCGCTATGTCAAAAGCATTATCAATTGAGTGAAACGGATTTAGAAATTATTCAGCCGTTTTATGACGATGGCGCATTGGTGCGTGTTAATAAAAAAGCGATGAATGCGATTCCTGCCATTATTCAGGTTTCGGTTGTTTTTCAGCTGATATTTGAAGCAGTGTATAAGCGTATGCGAGATGAAAAACGCTTTATCTTACAAACCCGCTGTGCGATTGCAGAAGCTTTACCGAGTATGCAATTGTCCGCAGATAAGTCTGCGATTCGTTTGGCACAATATCTTCATGCCAAAGAAACAGCGATTTATTTAACCCGTCCAAGTTTTAAAGATGTCCGTCATTGCTACGAGTTTTTAAATCTTCCGAATCCGTCTAATGCACTGACTCGTGATGCGGTACTTTTGCAAGGTATGAATAATGACTGTGCGCAAACTGCACAGAAGATGCGTGCAGAGATTTTGCTTGGTCCAAAAGCCAATGCGCATGATGAATCAATCGTGCCTCGTGCTGATCAAGCCTAGTTTGAGTTGAGTGACAATGCTCAAAAATTAAACTCCAAGATTGACTGTGATTCAAAATCGCTGAATCACAGAGTTTTCCGCAGTCATCGAAAGTACAGCAATTTATTGCAAAAACCGTTAGAATATGGCGCATTTATTCTATTTTGTTTGTTTCATTGAATTTCGCTTGTGCTGAAATTCAAATGTTTTTAAACATCCCCATCGCTAGACAGGTGTAGCTGTAATGCAATTAAGTCGCATTGAAGAACTGGTTGCCGATATTCGTGAAGGCAAAATGGTCATTCTGATGGATGACGAAGATCGTGAAAATGAAGGTGATTTGATCATCGCAGCGACGCATGTGCGGCCTGAAGATATCAACTTTATGATCACCCATGCACGTGGTCTCGTCTGCTTGACGCTGAGCAAAGCACGTTGCGAACAGCTCAATCTACCACTGATGGTCAATCTCAATGGTGCGCAACACGGCACCAATTTTACCTTATCAATTGAAGCAGCCGAAGGTATCTCCACAGGGATTTCTGCCAAAGAGCGTGCACATACTGTACGCACTGCGGTGGCTGCACATGCTAAGCCAAGTGATATTGTTCAACCGGGACACATTTTCCCATTAATGGCACAACCAGGTGGCGTATTACATCGTGCAGGACATACCGAAGCAGGTTGTGACTTGGCACGTCTTGCAGGGCTAGAGCCTGCATCGGTGATTTGTGAAATCATCAATGAAGATGGTGAAATGGCACGTCGCCCTGACCTTGAAGTATTTGCGGAAAAGCATGGCATTAAGATGGGCACCATTGCGGATTTGATTCATTACCGCATGACCAATGAGCAAACCGTTGAGCGTATTGAGTCGAGCACCATTCAAACAGAATATGGTGAATTTCAACTGTTCCGCTATCAAGAAGCAGGCAATCCTGCGGTACATCTTGCATTGGTCAAAGGTGATCCAAGCGACGGTGTGACGACAGTACGTGTACACGGCTTTAACCCTATACGTGACTTACTCAAGCAGAAAAAAGCCGATGGCACAAGTGCGTGGAATATTGATTCAGCACTGCAAGAAATCGCTAAAAATGAGCGTGGCGTATTGGTTTGGATTGGTCAAAACCAATTGCCAGATCTCGGGCCTGCACTGGTACAACAAGCTGAGCCTCGTCAAGGCAAATCCAATGCGGCACTGTCACAGCAATATCAAACCATTGGTGTCGGTGCGCAAATCTTACGTGATGTGGGTGTGAAAAAGATGCGTCTACTCAGTTCACCGCTGCGCTTTAATGCGTTATCAGGTTTTGATCTCGAAGTGGAAGAGTATGTGAGTCCTGCGCAGTGTGGACAGTAAGCCCATTCAGTCAGTTTTGAAATAAACCATTTTGTATCGTATTGATCGCTCTATTGAGCTAAAGAGAAATTAGAGGAATAAAGTCATGGCAATTCGTAAAATTGAAGGTGTTTTACATCTAGCAAGTGAAGGGCAATATGCCATTGTCGTTGGTCGCTTTAACAGCTTTGTCGTTGAACACTTGCTCGAAGGTGCGATTGATGCACTAAAACGTCATGGTGTAGCAGAAGAACAAATTACCGTGGCGTATGCACCTGGTGCATGGGAGCTACCAGTTGTTGCCAAGAAGTTTGCATCTACAGGAAAATATGATGCGATCATTGCTCTTGGTGCGGTGATTCGTGGTAGCACGCCACACTTTGATTTTGTTGCAGGCGAATGCGCAAAAGGTCTTGGCGTGGTTGGTCTAGACAGTACTTTGCCTGTGATCAATGGCGTATTGACTACTGACAGCATTGAACAAGCGATTGAGCGTTCAGGCACCAAAGCAGGTAACAAAGGCGCTGAAGCTGCGGTAACTGCGATCGAAATGGTTAATCTGTTAAAAGCGATTTAAGCGAAAGGCAATTAAAAGCATGAATCAAAGTTATCCAACAACCTATGCGGCAAAACGCAAAGCACGTCGTTTTGCAGTACAAGGCGTTTATGAATGGCAAATGAGTGGCAATGCCGTGCACGAGATCGAAGCACGTACCCGTGCCGACAATGCCATGCACAAAGTCGATATTAGCTACTATCACGAGTTGCTCAGCCAAGTGGTCGCAAGCCATGAAACACTGGATGAATACCTATTGCCTGCATTAGATCGCCCAGTATCAGCACTTGATGGCGTGGAATTGGCAACCTTGCGTCTAGGTGTCTATGAGCTATTAAACCATATGGAAATTCCATACAAAGTGGTTTTAGATGAGTCGATTGAGCTGGCAAAGCACTTTGGCGGAGCAGATAGCCATAAATATATCAATGGCGTACTGGATCGTGTTGCAACACAACTGCGCCCAGATGAAAAACAACTTTAACCAATTCCATCTACTGGCATTCGCCCATGGCTGAATTCTCAATCATCCGTCAATATTTTCAGTCGCTGACATCGCAATCCTTAGCATCGCAATCCTTGACATCACAACATGCGAAAGATGTCGGGATTGGCGATGATTGTGCCGTCACTACACCACCACATGATATGCAACTGGTCAGTTGCGTTGATACTTTGGTCGCTGGACGACATTTCCCCCTAGATACATCTGCGCATGCCATTGGTTGGAAAAGTGTGGCGGTGAATTTATCGGATTTGGCAGCGATGGGTGCAACGGCGCACAGCATTTTACTGGCTTTAAGTTTGCCGAAAATTGAAGACGCTTGGCTGGCTGAATTTAGTCGTGGTGTTGCTGAATGCTGTAAAACCTACAATGTGCAACTCATCGGCGGTGATACCACGCAAAGCCCGACATTAGCCATTTCCATCACCGCATTAGGATGGATTAAAACAGGACAGGCAATTTTACGCAGTGGCGCACAGGTTGATGATTTGATTGTGGTCAGTGGTGAAATCGGTAGTGCAGCGTATGCGTTGCGTCACCCGAACAGCACCTTACAAGCGATTTTAGATTATCCAAAACCACAACTAGAACTAGGACAATCTTTAGTCGGTTTTGCATCAAGTATGATCGATATTTCGGATGGTTTAACACAAGATTTAGGGCATATTCTACACGCCAGTCAAGTTGGTGCTGAGATTCAGCTAGAGCAGATTCCGATTGCCGATGAACTTGCACAATTATCCATTGAGCAACGTTTTAACGATGTGCTTGCAGGCGGTGATGATTATCAACTATGCTTTACCATCAGCCCTGATCATTTTCAGCGTTGGCAAGCACAGCATGCTGAAAATTACGTTACACCTATAACCGTTATCGGGCAGATACATCAAGATATGGCTAGCCATTACTTTTATCAAAATCAAAAATTTACACCAGAAAAATCAGGATACCAACACTTTGCCTAAGACGCCGATCAATCTCGACAATATTCCATTTCACGACCGTTTGACATGGTTTTTAGGTGTAGGCTTGGGTACAGGATTATCTCCTGTTGCACCAGGTACGGTCGGTTCACTATTGATCTTGGTGCTTTATCCTGTATGGCTCTCGATCGGTTGGATTGCCACGATCATTGCCATCGTCATGATGTCATTGGTTGGAATTTATATTTGTGGACGTAGCGCAGAAATCATGCACACGCATGATGATCCCCGTATTGTTTGGGATGAGTTTGCAGGACAATCAATCACATTAATCCCCTTGATTTATTTGGCAAATCTGCCACATTGGTGGGTCGTGATTGCTTTTGCATTATTCCGTTTATTTGACGTGTGGAAGCCATTTCCAATCGGGTTTGCGGATCGCAAAGTGCATGGTGGTTTTGGCATTATGCTTGATGATCTACTGGCAGGCTTGATGGCGATGTTTAGCTTGGCAGTAATTCTGTATATCGTATTGACTTAAAAGGCGTTATCAATGATTGATGTGGTGATTTTAGCGGCAGGAAAAGGCACACGAATGAAGTCGGCTTTACCAAAGGTGCTACAACCTTTGGCAAAACAACCTTTACTCGCCCACGTCATCCATACCGCAAAACAACTGCACGCTGAACGCATTATTACCATTTATGGGCATGGTGGCGATGCGGTCAAACAGCGCTTTGCTAGTGAGCAGATCGAATGGGTGGAACAAGCCGAGCAATTGGGGACAGGGCATGCGGTACAAATGACCTTGCCTGTGCTTGGCAAATTTGGTTTTGCCTTGATTCTGTATGGCGATGTACCATTAGTGTCTAAAGCTACATTACAACGTTTATTGGATTCATCAAAAACCTCAGGCATTGGCATGATTACGCTTGAGGTGGCTGACCCAACAGGCTATGGGCGTATCGTTCGTGAAAATGGGTTGATTCAAGCCATTGTAGAGCATAAAGATGCCAGCGATGCACAAAAACAAATCACCGAAATCAATACGGGAATCTACTGTGTCAGCAATGAAAAATTGCATCAATGGTTGCCAAAACTCTCCAATAACAATGCGCAAGGCGAATATTACCTGACCGATATTGTTGCAATGGCGGTACAAGATGGCTTGGAAATTGCTTCGATCGCACCTGAATATGCGTTTGAAGTCGAAGGCGCGAATGACCGTTTACAATTGGCAAATCTCGAACGTGAATGGCAACGTTATCAGGCAGAACAATTGATGTGCCAAGGCGTGCATTTGATTGATCCGTCACGTTTTGACTTACGTGGTACACTCACTGTTGGTCAAGATGTCGAGATTGATATTAATGTCATCATCGAAGGTGATTGTACCATTGGTGATAATGTCAAAATTGGCGCAGGCTGTGTCATCAAAGACAGTACGATTGCTTCAGGCACCGTGATTCAGCCGTATAGTGTTTTTGATCAAGCCATCGTTGGCGAAAATAATCAAATCGGTCCTTTTGCCCGATTACGTCCGAATGCTAGGCTCGCTGATGAGGTACATATCGGTAATTTTGTCGAAGTGAAAAATACCACGGTCGGTCTACGCAGTAAGGCGAATCATTTCACTTATCTTGGTGATGCTTCAGTGGGACAAGATAGCAATATTGGCGCAGGCACCATTACCTGTAACTATGATGGTGCTAATAAGTTTAAAACTACGATTGGCGATCGCGCTTTTATTGGTTCAAATAGTTCACTGGTTGCGCCAGTAACAATTGGCAATGGTGCAACAGTCGGAGCAGGTTCTGTGATTACCCGAGATATCGACGACAATGCTTTGGCTGTTGAACGCGGCAAACAATTGCAGAAGAGCAATTATCAACGTCCACAAAAGCAAAAGTAAATGCGAAATCATTGAACGAAAATACACAGTCGTAAACGTTTTTTTGAGGTAAATCAGTATGTGCGGAATTGTTGGTGGTATCGCTGAGCGTAATATTTCAGGGGTCTTGCTCGAAGGACTGAAACGTCTGGAATATCGTGGTTATGACTCCGCAGGTTTGGCACTGATCGCATCGGGTCAGCTTAGCCGTGAGCGTGAAGTCGGCAAGGTTGACAATCTTTTGCACGCCGCAGAACAAAGTGGTATTCATGGCAATGTCGGTATCGCACACACTCGCTGGGCGACGCATGGCAAGCCGTCACAGCATAATGCCCATCCGCATACCTCACACAATATTGCTGTGGTACATAACGGCATTATTGAAAATTACCAAGAATTAAAAACCGAGTTACAAGCGCTTGGCTATCAGTTTACGTCTGAAACAGATACTGAAGTGGTGGCGCATCTGGTACATCATGCGCTGAAAAATCAAGCCGATTTATTGCTTGCTGTGCAATCCATCATTCCGAAACTCAAAGGTGCGTATGCGCTCGGCATTATCGATGCCAATCAACCTGATGAACTGATTGCGGTACGTGAAGGTTCGCCATTGGTCATCGGAGTGGGTATTGGTGAATATTTTATCAGCTCCGATCAGTTGGCATTGCTACCTGTGACCAATCGTTTTATCTATCTCGAAGAAGGCGATACGGTACGTTTGAAGCGGGATAGCGTGGCGATCTTTGCCCACGGTCAAGCCATCGAGCGCCCAGTAACTGAGCTAGATGCCACCGTCATGAGCAGTAGCAAAGGTGAATATCGTCACTTTATGCTCAAGGAAGTTTTTGAACAACCCAACGCTGTGCAACAAACCATTGCCCAAGCGCTTGATGGTAATGCCTTAAAAGAAAACTTCTTAGAACATGCCAATCCTGCATTGACGCAAGTCCAGCATGTGCAGATCATTGCCTGTGGTACCAGTTATCATGCAGGACTGGTGGCGAAATATTGGTTTGAGCAAATCATCGGCTTGCCATGTCAGATCGAAATCGCCAGTGAATTCCGCTATCGTCATCCTGTAATTATTGCCAATACCTTGTATCTATGTATCTCGCAATCAGGTGAAACCGCAGATACTTTGGCAGCGTTACGCGATATTCAAAAACGTGCCAAAGCAAGCAATACGCCGATTTACACTATGGCGATTTGTAATGTATCGACTTCATCAATGATTCGTGAAACCAATTTTCATTTGCTTACCCTTGCAGGACCTGAGATTGGCGTGGCATCGACCAAAGCCTTTACCACTCAGCTAGCTGCGCTGATGCTTTTGATCTTAAAAATCGGTGAAGTGAAGCAATCGATTGCCACTGAATTAAAATTAGAATTGATCCAAGCACTCTGGCATTGTCCAAAAGTGCTGAATGAAACGCTTAAACATGATGCCAAGATTCTCAGCCTGTCTGAGCTATTTGTTGAAAAGGCACACTGCTTATTCTTAGGTCGTGGCACGCATTATCCAATTGCATTGGAAGGCGCATTGAAGCTCAAGGAAATTTCCTATATCCATGCCGAGGGCTATGCGGCTGGTGAGCTTAAACATGGACCTTTGGCACTGGTCGATAATGATATGCCTGTAGTGATCTTGGCGCCACAAGATGACATGCTTGATAAGCTGAAATCGAATATGGAAGAAGTACAAGCCCGTGGTGGCGAGTTGTTCGTCTTTGCGGATGAAAATAGCGGTATCCACAAAAAGGACCGCCAGCATGTGGTGCACATCCCTCAAATTTCCCAATGGCTTGCACCGATCATCTATAGTATACCTGTACAACTGCTGTCATATCATGTTGCGGTACTGCGTGGAACCGATGTCGATCAACCTCGAAATCTCGCCAAAAGCGTAACCGTGGAGTAATTTTCTCAACCCATAAAGCCGAGCTGTATTATGGTAATAAAGTATCACCCTAAGTAATAAAGTATCATCTTAGGTAATAAAGTATCATCTTATATTGCTCAAACAACAATCGCCTGCTATTCTTAAATTAATGAGAGTAGCAGGCGATTTGCTATGGCGACTGAAAAACAACAAGGCAATTGGATTAAAGAAGGTCGTGGTCAGGGCTACTTAAAGAGTTATAAGCCTTGGGTGACTGTTCGTGATTTTGGTTCAAAAGGTCGCTCACATCGGGTATATGGGCACACAACTAAACGTACACATCACTTATTGTCTGATTTAGAACTTGCAACCTTTCTACTTTTAGACTGGAATCCATCAGTTACTGATATTCGAGAACAATTTCCTTTACCACTTCAAGCCACAACTCAAATTGCAGAACAAGCTCAAATTACTCATCCCAGAGTGCGCAATACCTTACAAATTATGAGTTCAGATTTTTATGTAGATCGTAAAGATTCCATGCAACCCAATTTTGTTCTCCAAACCAAGTACGTAACAGATTTGGAGGATATCAGAACCATTGAAAAGCTTGAGCTAGAACGAAGATATTGGGAAAGCACAAAGATACCTTGGTACATTCTTACAGAAAAAGATATTCCTGCGACTGTACTTCACAATATCAAATGGCTCTATCCTGCTATGAGGGAATCTTCTCTTCCTGTTTATGAAAAGCTTGATGACTATATGCAAAAATTTGCTCAATACCCTCATCTCACATTAATCGAATTAAGTAAAAAAGTAGATCAGGCCTATGATTTAGAACTGGGTTCATCGCTATCAGAAATTCGAGAGCTTCTTGCTCAACGTTATTTTATTTTTGATATCACCAAGGACTATAAAAAGCTCAAATTATCTGAAATTACATTAGGTGATATTGAAGTGTGGGAGGACATTCGCCATGTTTCGAATCAATGATGTTTATAAACAGCAAGATAAATCTTTTCGTATCCTTAAAATAACACCTTTTCACATCGCATGGATTGATATTGATAGTCCAAGTGCCAACCCCTTTCTGATCGAAAAGAATGAGTTGATTCAATCTATAGAATCAAATGAAGCAGAATTGATTGAAGACCCTTTCGCAGATATCGCATTGTTGAAAGTCATTGAGGGAAGTATCCAGCAGCAAAAGCGTGATGCTGGAATGGAGTTAATCAAACCGCTCATTACACATGATCAGTTCTATGTTCCGTCTATCCGTTTTGATTTAGTTAAACGCATATTAGAGCAACAGAAATCTACTCACCAGACGATTTACAGGCTTGCCCGCAGGTATTGGCAACGAGGTCAAATGCCTAATGCACTTATTCCAAGTTACCAAAACTCTGGTGCTAAAGGCAGTAAACGAATTGCCAAAGATAAAAAGCTGGGACGACCGAGAAAGTTTACGCCAGGCGCAGGGGCACTTATTGATGTAAACATAGAGCGATTATTTAGAGTTAACATCAATAAGTACATGTTAACCAAGGATAAACATTCCTTAGGTTATGCCTATCGTAAGTTCTATACAATGTATCATTCATTATTTCCTGATGTTCAGGATACTGAGATTCCCTCTATATGGCAGTTTAAACATTTTTATGAACGTGAATTTCCTAAAATTGCCCAACTTACTGCCCGTAGTAATCCCATTCTCTATAACAAGGACATTCGGGCACTTCACTCGACAGTGAATACCCAAGTCTTAGGACCAGGATCACGTTATGAGATTGATGCAACTATTGCCGATATTTATCTTGTTTCAGATTCTGATCGTGCCTGTATTGTAGGAAGACCAACTATTTATTTCATTGCTGATGTATTTAGCCGAATGGTGGTCGGTTTTTATATTGGTTTTGAGAATGCTTCATATGTAACCGCAATGCAAGCTCTACAAGTCGCCATGACTGATAAAGTTGAGTTATGCAAACAATATGATTATGAAATTACTAGTGGTGAGTGGCCTTGTATTGGATTACCTGATGCTATTTTAGCGGATCGTGGAGAATTATTAGGTCATCAAATTGAGGCACTTGAACTTAGTTTTTCAATTCGGATTGAAAATACTGCGCCATATCGCGGGGATTTAAAACCTATTGTAGAACGTTATTTCAGAACTGCTCAGGCAGAATTTAAGCCTTTTGCTCAGGGGGTAGTTCAGCCGTTTAAAGAAAAAAAACGAGGTGGCTCAGATTATCGTCTAGATGCTACGTTAACAATTCATGATTTCAAGCAAATTATTATTGGTTCAATCCTCACCTACAACCTGACACACCAATTAAAAAAGTATGACCGAGATATTGATATGCCAACGGATTTACCGTTAGTTCCGATTCATCTTTGGAACTGGGGTATACAAAACCGAGTTGGGAGATTAAAACAGGTTTCCGAAAAGGCATTACGTGTTGCACTGCTTCCTAAAACGAAAGCAACTTTATCTGATCTTGGGCTCAAAGTTTTTGGCGTATTCTATTATTGTGCGGAAATTCATCAACAAGGCTGGATGCACCGTAAAAAATCAATCTCAAGACCAGATACTTTACAAGTCGCTTATGACCCAAGTAATGCTGAGATGATTTATGTGTTTTATCAGGAAGATAGCCTGCACTATTGGGAAGCTGTACTTGCACCAAGATCAAGAGAATTTGTAGGTTGTAGTTTCTGGGAGGTTTGGCACGTTCAACAGGAACAGAAGCAAACCCAAGCAATTCAAGAACTAGAAACCAATAAATCTAAAGCTGCTCTTGAAGAGCATATAGAGTTTATTATTGCTCAGGCCAATGCTCAAAAACCAAAGACAACATCAAGCAAAAAACAACGTGTTACAGGCATTAGGGAAAACCGTCAACGGGAAAAGAATCATGAACGTTTGGCGAGGAAAGTAGATTACCTGAAAAATTCACCTCCTGAACGATCAACTGAAACTGTATCTGAATCAATAAATAACATTATTCAGATGCCTAAGTCCAAACAGAAGCTGGAACATGATGAGGATTACCAACTTACTTTTGGTATTTATCAGGACTTGCTGGAAGATATTGATCACTCAGATGATGAGGATTAATACATCCAACTCTACTCTAGGATATGTTTATGACAAATCAAAATGATTATGCAGTATATACACCTAGCCCAGTTTCGGATTATCAGGGAAATCCTTTTATTGAGGCTTTGCCACCTATTTTTGAGGCCCAGGACACGATTCAAGCCATAAAAGGTTCAATCGAATTTAAACAATCTGATCGACAGTTACCGAATAATACTCGTGCCCATATTATTTCACAGTTATTTAATAACTTTTTTCATCCTATCCGCAGACACTTAGAATTAGAGCAGAAAATCTCCATCATGCTGAGGAAAGGCTATGTGGGGAGGAATATTGTGACTGGCGACTTTAATCGAATTCTAAACCGTAGCCATCAAGTTGCTTTATCCAACAATTTTGAACCAACACCCTCTAATGATGTACGTTCTACAGCACAGAGCCTTACCTTTATTGGTTTTTCTGGCAGTGGGAAAACCACAACACTGAACCGAATTTTAAGAAATTACAAACAAAAGATTTACCACCCTGAGCATAACTTCACCCAACTTGTCTATTTAAAAATCGACTGTCCTTATAATGGTTCACTTAAGTCTTTATATTTAAATTTCTTTAGTGCCGTAGATCGTGCATTGGGAACAACTTACGAAAAACAATATACGCAGAAACGCCATAATGAACAAAAGCTGTTACAGCTTATGGGGCATATTGCCCATCTTCATGCCATTGGCTTATTAGTCATTGATGAAATTCAACATTTACTGGCAAATCGCTCCAAAAATTCGGATGAAATGCTTAATTTCTTTGTCACTTTAGTCAATGTTTATAGTCTCCCCATCGTCATGGTCGGGACACCTAAAGCAATTCAAATCTTTGAGCAGGATCTCCGTTCATCACGTCGAGCGGTAGGTTTGGGTTCAATTCATTGGGAACCGATGAAAAATGAGCCTGCAATCACCACTCCAGATGGAAAAGTCAGAAAATCCGAATGGATGACATTTACTGATTCACTCTGGAAGTATCAATGGTTGAGAAAATCGGATCCTGTATTGTCTGAAGAATTACGCCAATGCTGGTTTGATCTGAGTCAGGGTATTCTAGACATTGTAGTCAAACTGTTCGTTCTGGCACAGATACGAGCAATTGAATCGGGTTTGGAACGTATTACCGTTAAGCTGCTTAAAACCACATTTCAGGAAGATTTTAAACCGATTCATAAAATTATAGATGTTTTACGTTCTGGTGATGCAAGACGAATTGCAGAATATTCCGACTTGATTACACCTGAAATAGATCGGCAGTTATTAAAACTGATCTCCCGAATTGAAGAAAGTAGTCTAGATCAAAATGACCAATTGGCGGAATATCGGGGTCATGCTGAATCCATACGCTTGCATAATCTATTGCTTGAACTTGGTTATGATTCCCAGCTTTTAATTCCCCTTGTTAAAAGGGCATTTAAAGAACATTCAGATCGAAAATTAAATGAGCTATTCCCTATTATTATGCATTGGCTAAATCAAGATATCCCACAAAAGCCTAGTTCACAATCATTAAAACCAAAATCATCACAAAGTAAAGGTAAAAGTACCAAAACTGATCAATGGCAAACATTAGATACAGCGGACTTACGTTTTCAGTTCTCACAAAAAGAAAGTGAACATAGCTTTTATGAACATTTAAAAGCTCAAACTAATGTAGTTTTTGATATTAACCACTGGCTCAAACAGGTCAGTTAGCCATGCTAAACTTTCCCATGCCTTACCAACACGAGCTGATTTACAGTACTGTGGCTCGGGCAGGGACTCGTTTGGCTTTGGACAGTCCCAAACAATTACTGGATGAAGTCTTTGAAAACCGTAAGGTGATTGCAACTGTAGATTTGCCTTGTCACTTAAACGCGATTATTTACCAATTTCCGAACCATCAATTTACCGTTCAGGATATTGCCTATCAGCATACGCTGTTTCCAATCTATGCCCCTTTTGTTCCCGAAAACAGACGACAACAATGCTTAATGTGGATGACTGATCTTTCTCGAGGCTCGATTCATCTGGCTTTGGGAATTAATGCCTCACGTATTCCACCCATTCATAAATTACGTTATTGCCCACAATGTTTAGCAGAACAATTAAAGAAATATGGTGAATATTATTGGTTTCGGTTATGGCAAATACAGGGAGCTTGCTGTCCCCAGCACGGTCAACTCATTGACTCAGATTTGGATTTAAGATCATTGCATCGGCATAATTTTTTAGTTCCATCTCATCAATCATGTCCTAAAACAAAACAAAACATCGCTAATCCTGACCACATTTTTATTACGTCCAAGTTATTAGAGTTATTGTCCTTACAGCCATCTGAATCACCCAGCTATGAACAATGGACCATGTTTTATTATGAATTGGCTCGGCAGAATGATTGTAGTCGGGGGCAACAGCAGATTTCTCATGAATCAATTTTTGAAAAAATGACAGCACGTTGGTCAAAGAAATTTTTAGAGCAGTATTGTTTAGCCGATTTAACTTCCGAGACCTCTTGGTTACATAATATTTTCAGAAAACATCGCAAAAGCTTTAGTTATTTGGAGCATATTATTGCGATTGAGGCTTTAATCAATAGAGAGTGGTCATTTGTGGATACTCTCAACCAAGTCCGCTCTTTCCGTAAAATAAATAAACATAATCACATAGATGTCAATAGTAGCTGTATTACTGATCTCACAATAGAACAGCGAGAAAAATGGCTGAGATTGATCAAACAAAATGGTATAAAGCCTGCTCGGGATTTAAATGCTGCTTTATATGCTTGGTTATACCGGAACGATAAACATTGGTTATTAGAGACCAATCGGGGGGTTCACCAGAAATATATCCCTCAAGGTACTAAAATGGATTGGCATAACCGTGATTTGTCCTTTGTAAAACAGTTGATTAAACTCAACAATGATTTACTCTGGGATTTGGATAGTCCTAGACGTTCAGCAAAATGGTGGATGAAACAAACCTCAAACAATTCAACCATTGAGAAGAACCTTTCTCTTTTACCCATTACACAATTATTTCTACAAAAATATAGTGAAAGCATAAGCTTCTATCAGATTCGGCGTATCAGTAGAACACTGATTAAACTGAGTCTTGAGCATCAAAATAGCCATCGATGGCGTGTATTAAGATTATCGGGTCTAAGTGAGGAACGACTTACCTACGAAGCCAATTCTTTTTTAAATTTTCTAATTCCTTAGATCTTCTCTTTTTGAATTTGTTTTGCCAGTTTCCCTATATGCTCTTTGATGTCATTTGGTGTATGTGCCGCATAACCAAACAGTACTGCCTTTTCCTGTGGTGAAGTCTGACAATATCGAGATAATGGCTGGACTGATAAACCAACTTTTAAACATTGGGCAATAAAACCCTGCTCCGTCCAATGCCCTTTTAGCCAGCACACTAAATGTATCCCCGAATCAGTAGATTGTACATCCAATACATCCGACAGGTAATGTTGAATTGCAGCAATTAAAGCCTGCTGTCGTTCATAACAGGCTTTACGTACCTTTCTCACATGCCGAGCATAATGACCATCTTTTATAAATTCAGCCAGTGCTACTTGTTCCAGATAAGAACTGCGCGTATCAGTATAGTATTTTGCCAAACTGAATGTATCAATTAAGGCTTTAGGGACGACCATAAAACCCAAGCGAAATTCAGGAAACATCATTTTGGAAAATGTGCCTGCATAAATCACCCGTTGCTGTTGGTCTAAACCCTGCAATGCCTGAATGGGGTGTGTGCCATAACGAAACTCGCTATTGTAATCATCTTCAAAAATCCATTTTTGCTGTTGGGCCGCCCAATCCAATAAGACAAAACGTCGCGCAAGACTTAATGTGCCACCAAGTGGAAACTGATGCGAGGGTGCTGTGTATACTAGCTTACTGTCTGCATGGTGCTGAATAATCTCTGGGACTTTCATGCCCTCATCATCACTTTCAATCGGCTGTACAGTTACGCCAAAGCTACGAAATATATGAAGAGCCGAGTCGTAACCTGGTTCATCCAAACATGCTTGATCGTGTGGCTGTAGCAAGGCATAAGCAGCTAGATGAATAGCTTGTTGTGTACCATTCACAATCAGAATTTGTTCATCATTACAGTTTAAGCCTCGTGTCGATTGGACGTACTGGCAAATTGCCTGACGTAAGGGCAAATATCCTCGCGGGTCATGGAATTGTCCGAGTTGATAGTAGGATTGTCGCCACGCTCGACCTAATAACTTTCCCCAAAGTTGATGAGGGAATAAATCCACACAGCCCACACCAATATGGAACATTTTCTTTTCTTGGTTAGAAAAACTCTGTTCATGCCAATGTGGTAGTAAATTGGCTATATGGGGATTAATGTTGAGTGTTTGCGTGGACTGATATACAGTTTGTTGGCTATCATTTTGAATTTGAACTAGTTGGTCTGGAACAATATCGGCAACATACGTGCCTGAGCTTGGTTTTGTGACTAAATAACCCTCCTCAAGCAAACGCTCTAACGCTGCCAAAACTGAATTACGAGAAATTGACATCATCTCTGCCAAAGCACGGCTTGAGGGTAATTTTGTACCTGCAGATAGGTGCCCCTCTAAAATCGCATCACGCAAAATACAATACAAACCGTCTTTAATTTGCTTTCCTTTGGGCAAAATCAAGTGTGGAAAATAAGCCGAAGGTGATGTAGCCATAATTTAACTGGTACTTTAAAAAATAACCAAACTGTATCTTATGACAATACCATCATTAAAAATACACTCTGCTACTTAATTTTTTAAATTTTTAGGGGTTGGGTTATGTCAGGTCGATACTCATCTTTTCAGCGCTATTCCAATGATTTGCTACCCCCAATTATGGCAGGTTTAATCTCAGTCATTGTTAATTATGGCGGTACATTTATTTTAATTTTTCAAGCTGCACAGATGGCAAGACTTAGTCCTGAGCTGACCGCCTCATGGGTATGGTCGATTTCGATTGGTGTCGGTATTACTGGGATATTATTAAGCTGGTATACAAAGGAACCAATTATTACTGCATGGTCTACTCCTGCAGCAGCTTTTCTCATTACTGCTCTGGTGACCGTACCTTATGCCGAAGCGATTGGAGCATATTTACTTTCTGCCTTAGCCTTTGTCATTTTAGGGATTACAGGTTATTTTGAAAAAATAATTCGCCTGATTCCGATTGGAATTGCTTCAGGTTTATTAGCAGGAATCCTACTACAGTTTGGGATTGCTACTTTTACCAATATGACCGTTGACCCATTTCTGGCGATTTCATTATTTTTTGTTTATCTCATCACCAAGCGGTTTTCAGCACGTTATGCGATTGTCAGTGTATTAGTATTCGGCTTTGTTTTCTTGGTTTTGCAATCACGAATTGACTTTGCTGGGTTAGAGCTGAAGTTAGCATCACCGATTTTCACTGCTCCTGAGTTTTCAATTAACTCAATATTAAGTATTGCCTTACCTTTATTCCTTATTACCTTAACAGGGCAATATATGCCAGGTTTATTGATCTTAAAAAATGATGGCTTTAAAACCAATGCCAAGCCAATTCTTACTGTAACAGGTTTGGGTTCTCTGTTAATGGCACCTTTTGGTTCACATGCATTTAATTTAGCTGCAATTACTGCTGCAATCTGTACAGGCAAGGAGTCTCATGAAGATCCATCAAAACGCTGGGTCGCAGGGATAGCCGCAGGAATATTTTATATTTTAGTCGGGATTTTTGGAGTCACACTGGCAGCAGTGTTTACAGCGTTTCCAACTGCATTTATTAGCACACTGGCAGGGCTTGCCTTATTAGGCACGATTGCAGGGAGCCTTGCGAATGCCATGAGTGAAGTTGATAGTAGGGAAGCCGCTTTAGTTACCTTTGTTGCCACTGCTGCCAATATTAGCTTGTTTGGGATTGGTGGAGCATTCTGGGGGTTGGTATTGGGCTTGCTGACTTATCTCATTTTAAATGGTAACTTCAAAACTTATACTATTCGCTGACATTCATTAATTTTTTATAAAGGGCATCCGATAAACAGTATATTAGATATACTGTTTTCCTTTAAGATCAGAAATAAAATAGTTCGAGTAAACTGGTACTATAAAAAAAATTAAAACTGTACCTTAGAGCTACTCTCTATCAATATTATGATTCTCCCATCTTTTTTTAAATATTAAAAATAATGGGAGTATCACCTTGCAGAACCAAGACATTCAGGTCATTCCTGTACAACAACAGGATTATCAACAATGGTTACCTTACTGGTTGGCCTATCAGGATTTTTACCAAGTAAGTTTATCCAATAAAGTGACTGAATCAACATGGCAACGTTTTTTTGAAGAAGCTGAACCTGTTTACTGTGCGGTTGCCAAACAAGGTATAGAGGTTCTTGGCTTTGTACATTATGTCATTCATCGCTCAACATGGGCTGAAACGAATTACTGCTATTTAGAAGACCTATATGTGTCACCCGAAACACGAGGACAACATATCGGTAAACGCCTAATTGAATATGTACAAAAACAAGCGATTGCCCAACGTTGCGACCGCTTGTATTGGCATACACAAGAAACGAACCACACAGCCCAGAAACTTTATAACTGGATTGCTGATAAACCAGGGATTATTGAGTACCGCATGCCTCTAAACTAAAATTACTTTTGAACCGCACTCCATTCTCGCTGCAGATTACAGATCCTGAGTGAGTTTACTTTGGATCTATAATGATATGACTATTAAATTGATAGAATTACATCAGAGTTTTCAAAATGTTCAGCAACAAATAAGTGCTACATGTCAAAGGATAGGTCGAAGCCCCAATGAGATTCGCCTACTTCCTGTGACGAAAACTTTGACAGCAGAACGTGTCGAACAAGCGTACCAGCTTGGTTTTCAATGCTTTGGTGAGAACAAAGTGTTAGAAGCGCATGATAAATATATGTTACTGAAACACTTACCTATTCGTTGGATGTTAATTGGGCACCTTCAAAGCAATAAGGTAAAATTCGTGGCAAAGTTTATTGACGAATTCCATGCTCTGGATAGCTTAAAACTTGCTGAAAAATTGAATCATTACTTAACTTTAGAACAAAGAAAAATCCCTGTTTTTGTTCAAGTAAATACATCTAATGAACAAAGCAAATTCGGAGTTAAACCTGAACAAGCTTTGTCCCTCATTGAGCAGTGTCAGCAATTTTCACAAATCAACATCGTTGGTCTAATGACTCTCGCCATACATAGCCAAGATTTAGTCGAGGTTAGACGTTGCTTTCGCACCTTACGAAACTTACGAGACAGCATTCAAAAAGTTTATCCAGAAGTACAACGCCTATCAATGGGCATGTCTGGGGACTTTGAAACTGCTATTGAGGAAGGGGCAACAGACATTCGAATTGGACAGGCTATTTTTGGGGCAAGAGCATTACCAGATAACCACTACTGGTCGGAGAAATAAAATATGAGCCAAGGTTACCAATTAACTATACACCGACATGGAAAACTACTGGGACATTTTCAGGCAAATTCAACACAACCACTTCGTGATCTGAAAATCTTTCTAAACTATTTGCAGCCCCACGATGAACTTGCCTTTGAACTTCAAAAGGTCATAGAAGATACCAGGTTCCTCATGCACAAAGGCGACACTATTCAATTATTAGGAACTAATAATATTTATACTCCTTGCCCTTTAGATCTATTAGACAATGAATCGTAATTAAATGCTCAACAGGTAAAGTGAGAAAAATCGAATGACGTTAATAGTCAGGAAGCCCTTTAACTAGTTTTGTTGCTACTACTGCCAATATTAGCTCGTTTGAGATTGGTGGGGCATATGGGGGTTGGCTGGCTTAACAAAGTATTGAGGATCTTGGCTGTGTACATTATGTCATTCATCGCTCAACATGGGCTGAAACAAATTACTGCTATTTAGATGACCGATATGTGTCACTCGAAACACGAGGACAACATATTTGGAGTGTGTAAATAATTCTGTGTAAATGCAGATTTAAAAATACTTGGTTACACGCTCTTCAAACATGATACTAAAGCGATTCATGGCAGCTTTCCAATTC
>LUOR01000049.1 GCA_001626925.1 Moraxellaceae bacterium REDSEA-S32_B1 | reverse complement strand
TATCCATGTTCATGGATTAAGTCCCCACTTGTTTTTAGGTGGGAACTAAATTAAGGCTTATAGGATCGCTTGGTAAGGCTGTGTTAGCCGGATGCTTACCATTTTTTTAAAAAATTTATCAAAAAACTGTAAAAAAGCAGATCACGGTGATCTGCTTTTTTATGCTGAAAATTCAGTGTGATTCAACTCAATCAGTTTATGGCTTATATAGTCCAAGCTCTTGCAAATGTAAACGCAAGATACGACGTACTTCGAGCACCGCTTCAGGCTCCAAGTGAATTGAGTGTCCGCCTTTGATGATCTTTTCAGACACCGCACCATCAAGATGTGCACTGTGATAAGGAACAATGCCATCAGTGATGACATCCTTGTCGGTTGAGTCTGTGTCGTTACCCATAATCAGGTGATATTTCACACCTGAATTAATTTTGGTTTCACCTGTGATTTTTGAAAATGCAGATTTTTTACTCAGATCACTTGGACCATTTTGTAGAAAATCTTTAGAAATACGTTCCAGCATCTGTTGTGCTTCTTCATCGCCTAGTCCTGCTTTTGCAGCAGTCAGTGTGGCTTTTAAGAAGTTCTGCGGTAGGCGAATGATTTTACGTGCAGCAAGAGTAAACCAGCGATCAGCAAAGTCTGTCCCTCGAAATGGGGAGGCAAGAAAAATCGCACGATCAATCGGTGGCGTGAGTGCATTCATTCTAAATCGTGGCTGTGCAGCGGCGAGATTTTTAATCTTGTTGTAATTTCTAAAGTCATTTTGTTTTAAATGCTCCATGACTTTCGTGCTGTAGTCTGCATCACTGACCAACAAACGCCCGATCACACCACCCATACTATGACCAAGTAATACAGCATCGGTTGCAGTCTGTGTTGGGTGGTGTTGATTCACACCGTCGAAAGCTTGTTTGAGCAAAGCGTAGATTTGGTAACGACTTTCCATGATCGGCATATTGGTCGAATAGAACACTTGCCACACTTGATAATGCTCACGTAAAACATTATCGCCCATGATGTCATTGGTCAGAGCAATCCATGTTTCAGGGCTACTTGCCAAACCGTGAATCATCACAATGACTTTTTTCTTTGGATTGTACGGTTCAAGCATGAACAGGTGAGGCATAATCAGGTCTTGCTCACGGTCAATTAAAGACAAATAACCTGCGGCACCAAGATTATTATTGGCAAGCCATAGTCCATAAGGTGCGGAAAAGTTGGCTGCCAATGGATAGATCTGATCATTGACTTTAATATCTTTATATTTATTTGGATCAACGGTATTCACGATCAAATCTTTGCTGTTCAAAATCGCTTTTACTGAACCACGATCTTTCGGAGCAACGACGATCGTCGCAGGGATATTCTGAGCTTCGTGGATATTTGGATGGTCGTAAATGTTTTTAAGATTCAGAAAAGGATCAATTTGGAACTCTTGTAATGGTTTTTTCTCGGATTTTTTCAGTTGTACCGCAAACTCTGAACCAAAGCCATCACGACGGCTGATCGAGCGTAATCCTGAAAATCCGATGTTATAGGTTGAAACAAGCTGATCCACGTCTTTGATCGCTAGACTAGGGTATTGATCGAGATTGACATGATAAATACTCTTGCCAATGTCCATTTTCCCAGAGCTATAGGAGTGCTTTTGAATGTCTTGTTGGTTGAATTTATTAACGAGATTGGCAATCGCTTGATTATAAAAATCTCGAACCTGTACTTGACGGTTATCAAATAGTCGTTGTGTCGCAGGGCGTTTGGTGGCAAACAGATAAGCGTAACTATAGCGAATGGCATTATTCAAAGATTCAAGTTGCTTGGTGGTACATTGAATATATTGCTGTCCAAGCTGTTGATATTTTAATTTTTGTTTTTCGTCTAAATTGTTTTGTCCCTCTTTAGCATGTGTTTTTGCAAAATCACAACTCGAAGACTCATTGAGTCGAATCGCATGTGCAAGAAAGATTTCACTGCCTGCCGAAAGATATTGTTCATCAACGATTTGAGGAATCTGTGCTAAATCCTGCATACATTGATTGGGATCGTTAATACATTTTTTGGTTTCTTGTCCCGACATCGACAGCACATTCAAGCTAGCTTCACTGAGCTCGTCACGTGTCAGAATGCTGTCACGTTCATTACTGAGTGTTGTGCCGACTTTTTGTTCTTTAACACTCACCACCTGACAACCTGTCAGACTAAAAGCAAGCACGCTCAACCCAACTGCGAGAGAATGTTTCAACATGGAATGCCCCATCAAAATTTATACAATTTTATGAGCTGATTATGACATTTTTATTCCATGAGATGAACTTAAAAAAAGCCAGTCCATTGACCAGCTTTTTTAAATAAATTTTCAAACTGTAAAGTTTAAAAAATTATCGACTACGTTGCCAAACATTGTAGCGTGCATCAGCTTCAATCTCTGTTACCAATTGATCAACGATTTCACCTTCAGATGGATATTTCACTTTATAGTTTTTCAAGGTCGTGATGGCATTTTTCTTTTGTTCCATACTCAAGTAGTTATTTGCCATCGAAAGATGCGCTTCTTGAATATCGGCTTCCATTGCAGTCTTCAGATAAGGTGTTGCTTCTTTGAATGCGCCACCTTCAGATAAACCAAAACCTAACCAAAAACTGGTTTCAGGATCATTTGGCTTCATCTTCAGCAAACGTGTCGCATAGCTAAGTGCTTTAGGTCCATAAGTTTCACCCATATCAAGGTTACGTGCCATATGGCTAGCTTTTGCAGCACGAAGCAAGATGTCATAAGAAGCATTTGGCATGACGGCATAACGGTCAAGTGTACTGATAATTGATTTCAACTTATCTGTCATGCCTGTTTTTTCACGTTTGACGTCAAAACGTGTTGGATAATGACGTGCCTTGCCCTCTAAAATTGTTAAAAAGTCATCAATATCAGTGACATCTAATTCGTTATCTTGTGCCAGTGCTGCAAACTTCAATGCTTTGTCATTACTATTATTGATCGGAATAATGAAACGGTTTTTATCTAAGATGATTTCTTCTGAGTTTGGATTATTAGGATCAGCTTTTACACGAAGTTTGGTTAGTGGTGCATTGATTGATTTTTGTAGATTGACTTCGAACTCTGGCGGCGCAGTATAGTCTGCAGGATTCAGTGCATAATAAGGCGCAGAAACTTGTGGTTCGGTATAAACAATTGGCTCAAGTACAGCAGGTTGTTTATTTGCTTTTACCTGCGAGGATGGGGTGGTGCTACAAGCCCCCAGAAAAAGACTACACAATACTGTTAAAGTGAAAATTGGTTTTATTTGCATGTTCATTCCATTCGTTCGAGCTGACACAAAGTCCTCAGTCTAAGGAAAATTGTGCTGTGCTTCAAGATTTGTTCGGATTATCACGTAACGGATTGTTTAGTCAAAAATGAAATATCCATTGAAAAGGTAAATGCAATGAACATTTCAATATAATTCAATCAATACGCTCATGATTTTGACTCGATACTCAAGTCATATTCCCGCTGTACTTCTTCAAGCACTAGTTTGTCTTGCTTGGATAGTGGTGTGAGGCGAGGGCGCTTAAATTCTGGATCGAGCTTGCTGAGTTGCGTACACATACGTTGTAGATGCGCTTCGTTCTTTTGTAAGCGATCAGATAATACACGCAAACTTTCCAGTACCGTATCAGGTTCACCTTGAGTCGCAGCGTAGGCTTGAAAATCGGCACATTCGTTATCTTGTGAAGACCTTTCGATGATTGGTTCTTCTTGTTTCATAATAAATCGTGCAGGATTGCCAACGGCAGTGGTATTTGCAGGGACGGCTTTAGTCACCACGGCATTTGAGCCAACTTTAGCATTTTTGCCAACGGTAAAAGGACCAAGAATTTTCGCACCTGCACCAACGATCACACCATCTTCCAGTGTCGGATGACGTTTGCCTTTATCCCATGTTGTACCGCCCAAAGTTACACCATGATACAGCGTAACATCATCACCAATCTCGGCAGTTTCACCGATCACCACACCCATACCATGATCGATAAAAAATCCTTGTCCAATCTTCGCTGCTGGGTGAATCTCAATGCCTGTAGCAAAGCGTGAAAATGCTGAGATCGCTCGTGCTGTACCTTTTAACTCTTTTTGCCATAGTCCATGCGCAACTCGGTGCATGACGATGGCGTGAAAGCCGGGATAGGTGGTGACGACCTCTAAGACATTGCGTGCCGCAGGATCACGATCAAACACCGCTTGGATATCTTGTTTAAGCTGTTTAAACATCAGTTTGATCTCCTGAAGTGCTGGTCTTTTCACCATGCTGACTTTGATTACTTGGCTTTTCATCGCTAGTCGTTTCATCGTTTGGAGTTGTGGCAGTTTTGCTATCTTGTGGCTGCCATGTGCCTTTGCGTAAGGCTTGTACACGGCTAAACACGCCACGGAGCAAATGATATTCCATCCGATCTAATTGTATCCGACCGAATAATCGGCGTAAACGCAGTGGTAATAAGCGTGGATTCTCAGGGTCTAAAAACTCAATATCAGCTAAGGTCTGCTCGAAATGCGGATAGAACTGTTGCATCTGATCTTGAGTCACCAATGGTTCATCCCATTGCATAGATTGACCTTGTACCAATTGCATGGCTTCGACTTTTTCTGCGTCTACGTCAGCATCAATTTTTTCGAGTAAATTGTTTAGACTTTCAGTTTCGACACTTTGTAAACACGCCATTCTCAGCTCATAGCACACCACTTGTATCGCTTGTGCCACATTGAGTACGCCATATTCAGGGTTGACGGGAATAGTCAGGTGATAATTGGCAAGTGCAAGCTCTTCATTGGTCAAGCCACGATCTTCACGTCCAAACAGAATCGCCACCTGTTGATTTTTTTGCGTCGCATTTGCAATTTCTAAGCTAGCAGGGCGGACGTCCAAAATCGGCCAAGGAATGGTGCGACTGCGAGCGCTCGTCCCAAACACCACATGACAATCCGCCAAGGCATCTTCAATCCGCTCAACCACTCGAATATGCGCGATCAAATCACTTGCGCCTGCTGACAACGCATCAATATCAGGGTGTGTATAATGCTTTGGCTCAACCAAAACCAAATGCTTTAAGCCCATGGTTTTCATGGCACGTAAGGCCGCACCGATGTTGGCAGGGAGTGTGGTGTTGACCATGACGATACGAATATGATCAAGTAAATCAGTCGCTTGAGTAGTCATATTTCCTTCAAATTTCAGAATATTTGATAAATTTGGCTTTCGCTCATTGTAATAGGTTAGGAATAACGCATATCTCCCGTATACTCAAAAGCATCATCACTACGCAGCATGCCATCGAGTTCGCTATCATCAATTTGGTGATTTTGCTGTGATGGTGGCGGTGGTTCATCGATCACTTGATATTTTGGTTTCACCACTTGTGCAGCTTTTGATTTGACCTGATATTCCACCCGAATATGTTCTTTACCCAAATGATCACGTAGTTTTAGCATCAGATCGTCGGTTGGTGTGACTTGCCAAGCCTCGCCAAGTTGTAATTCATAGCTAGCAAAGTGATTTTCCAATTGCAATTTGATCGGGATATGCACCGCATTGGCTTGCTGACAAAATGGCTCAATCGCAGTGAGTAAATCATTGGCAAAATCAGCACTTAACTCATCTTCATGAAAGCGCAAATGAATCGCTTGGGCACGTTTTTCACGGATTTGATTAAGATTAAAGGCTTTGCTCAGGCGTCCAAGCGGGCGATCAAAACCTTCTCGCTCATAGATTTCACCTTCAATCACCACCACAGTTTCATTTTGGAAAAATTCTTTGTAGCGTTCAAAGCGTTCCCGATTGGTGGAAATTTCAAAGCGAGCCGTGCCGTCATCTAAGGTGATCATGGTGCGATTCGGGAAATGCGCCACATCAATAATCAATCCTGCGATCACAGTGGTTTGCCCACGTCGAGTGGTACTGAGGTTATTTAAAGTATTTGGAATAAAGCGTTTTAATTCATCTTTATAGACATCAATTGGATGACCAGTCAGATACAAGCCAAGTGTATCTTTTTCCCCTTTCAGACGAACTTCGTCGCTCCACGGTTTGATCGGTTTCAGTGGTTTACGCTGTACTTGCTCGACCTCACCAAACAAATCCATGATGCCAGATTCACGGTTATTACGTGCTTGCTCCGCCGCTTGGACTGCTTCAGGTAAATTTTCCATCAAGATGGCACGCTCTTCACCCAAGCAATCGAGTGCACCTGCACGAATCAAGGCTTCTAAAGTCCGTTTGTTGATTTTCTTGAGATCAATACGATGACAGAAGTCGAATAAATCTTGATATTCGCCTTGCGCCACTCGGGAATCAATCACCGACTGCATCGCTTGCTCACCGACACCTTTGATCGCACCCAGTCCGTAGACAATAGTTTTCGGGTCACTGGCTTTAAAGCGATAATCCGACATGTTGATTGATGGCGGTAAAACGGTCAGCTCATTGCTACGGCAGTCATCAATTAAAAACACCACATTATCGGTGTTTTGCATTTCCGAAGACATCACCGCCGCCATAAATTCGGCAGGATAATGGGCTTTCAGCCATGCGGTATGATAGGCGACGAGGGCATAAGCAGCAGCGTGCGATTTGTTAAAACCATAGCCTGCGAACTTTTCCATATAGTCGAAAATTTCATTGGCTTTGACCTCATCAATGTCTTTGGTCGCTGCACCTTTGAGGAAGATTTGGCGCTGTTTGACCATTTCCTCAGGCTTCTTTTTCCCCATAGCACGACGCAGCAAGTCCGCACCGCCGAGGGTATAGCCTGCACAGACTTGTGCCGCTTGCATCACCTGTTCTTGATAAACCATGATGCCGTAAGTCGGTTTCAAAATATCTTCGAGCAGTGGATGGAGATATTCAAAACTGCCACCGTGCATACGATGAATAAAGTCAGGAATTAGATCCATCGGACCGGGACGATACAGCGATACGAAAGCGATAATTTCTTCAAACTGACTTGGACGTGCTTCTTTGAGCATGCGTTTCATACCGACGGATTCAAACTGGAATACCGCTGTGGTATTGCCATCAGCGAACACCTCATAGGCGGCTTTATCATCTAGAGCGATCTGTTCGAGGATAATCCGTTCAGACTCAGGCAGGCGTGCATTGATATGCGTCATTGCATCTTCAATGACCGTGAGATTTCGCAGTCCCAAAAAGTCGAACTTGACCAAGCCAACCGCTTCGACGTCATCTTTATCAAACTGGCTTACTCGTCCTGTGCCATCCGCTTCACAGCTAATCGCTGAAAAGTCGGTAATTTTCCCAGGGGAGATCAGTACGCCACCTGCGTGTTTGCCTGTGTTACGAGTAATACCTTCGAGCTTAAGTGCCATGTCCCAAATTTCCGAGGCATCATCATATTCAGGGTTGGCAGGGTTGGTGACCATGTCTTTCAGCTCTGGTTCCATTTCCAAAGCGGTTTTTAGATCGACACCGAGTGGCTTGGTTGGCACAAGTTTGGAAATCCGATCTGCTAAGCCATACGACTTACCTAAAACACGTGCCACATCTCGAATCGCACCTTTCGCAGCCATCGTACCGAAAGTGGCAATCTGCGATACCGCATCACGTCCATAATGGCGTGACACATAATCAATCACTCGGTCACGCCCTGCGATACAGAAGTCAATATCGAAATCGGGCATCGATACACGTTCAGGATTGAGGAATCGCTCGAAAAGCAGTTCATAACGCAGTGGGTCAAGATCGGTAATTTTTAAACTATAAGCAACAAGTGAGCCTGCACCCGAACCACGCCCTGGTCCTACAGGCACGCCATTATTTTTCGCCCAGCCAATAAAGTCCATGACGATAAGGAAATAGCCAGGAAAACCCATTTTTAGAATAATATCAATCTCATAGGTCAGTCGATCATGATATTTTTTATCAATCTCAGCCCATGATTCATCACGCTCATTTTCAGGATAAAGTAGCGCTAATCGCTCGACTAAGCCTTGCTCTGAGACATGACGGAAAAATGAGTCAATGGTGTGTTCAGGTGGTATCGGATAATCAGGCAGATAGTTTTTACCCAACGTCAGATTCACCGTACAGCGCTGTGCAATCAGATAACTATTCGTCAGCGCATTCGGTAAATCGGCAAACAATGTTTGCATTTCAGCATTGGATTTGAAATATTGCTGATCGGTATAATTTTGCGGACGGCGATCATCACCGAGTACATAGCCTTCGGCGATACAAACCCGAGCTTCGTGCGCTTCAAAATCACTTTGCTTGATAAAGCGTAAATCATTGTGCGCAACCACACCGATTTGATATTTTTGTGCAAGTTGCAATGCCTGTTGGATAAACAGTTCTTCGTTCGGCAAGCCAACACGGCTAATTGCCAAATACACTCGATCAGCAAAGGCATTTTTCCATGCGTCAATCAGTGGCTCGGCTTTATCAGGATTGGAGGAGCAGAGTGCTTGACCGACATCACTATGGATGCCCAAAAGGGCAATCAGACCATCAGATTGCTGACAAATCCATTCTGGCTGAACGGTTGGAATGTCGAGTTTCAGTCCATCGGTAAAACCTTTAGACACCAATTCTGTCAGATTGAGCCAACCCTCTTGATTCATGGCAAGCAGTTGCACCCGTTGATTCTCTTCACCAAGTCGTAGATCACTACCAAAAATTGGCTTAATGCCATGCTTAAGACAGGCGTTATAAAACTTCACCGCAGCGTGCATATTCGACAGGTCAGTCAGCGCCAAAGCAGGCATCTTGTCTTCGGCGGCAGCTTTCACCAAATCAGGGATTCTGATAATCGAATCCGTAATCGAATATTCACTGTGAATGCCTAAATGGACAAATTGCATCATTGAAACCGTCTAACCTAACTGTGAAAATTGGAAAATCAACATGAACATCAAATCTTAGCACGAGAGTTTCGCTTTGACTGATCTGATTTGAAGAAAATAAAAAACCAAATACGTGATTTGGTTTTTGATCAGAGAATGAATCGGTTTTTACACCAATCTATTAGTTTTCCGTGTTTGAGTCTGTGCTTGGCTCGGTCGTCGGTTGCGTTGAATTCGCTTGCGCGTCAGCATCTTTTAAGCTTGGATCTTTAATATCCACATACGCTTCAGCACGTACTTGACGCAACCAACCATCGAGCTCCGCATCAAATTGGCGCTCACTGAGAATTTGTTTTGCCATACGGCGTTGATATTCTTCAGTCATATCCATTTGACGTTGATTTTCAACGGTCAGAATATGCCAACCATATTGAGTTTGGAAAGGTTGACTGATTTGACCGACAGCTGTTGAGGTCATGACTTTTTCAAACTCAGGCACCATCACACCAGGAGATACCCAATCTAAGCTACCACCATTACGTGCGGAGCCTGTATCGCTAGAGTAGGTCGCTGCCATTTCTTGAAAATCTGCGCCTTGTTGTAGACGGCTATAGATTTGATCAATTTGCTGTTTTGCATCAGCAGGACTAACCACTTCTGACGGTTGAATCAAAATATGACGCGTAAAATATTGTGGCACTAACGCTTTTTTAGCATCCGCACTACGCTCAAGTAATTTTAAAACATGAATACCATCTTTGGCATTGATCAGTTCTGTAGTTTGACCGACTTCAATACCACTGATTCGAGCGGCAAGATCGGCAGGAATATCAGATAAAGCACGTGTGCCCATATCTGCGCCTTGCACCACGACTTGATCATTGCTGTTTTGCTCAGCAATCTCTTTGATATTGTCATTCTTTGCTAGGGCACTGCGTACAGCATTTGCAGTTTCATTTACAACATTTGCTTCGGTCGCTTGAGATTTTGGCGAAACACGAAGATGTAGTACGTGAACTTGGCTACCCAGCGCTGCTTGACCTTGAGGTGAATTGAGGAAGTTATCGATATCACGCTCAGACACTTGAATCCGTGACATGACTTGTTGCTGACGTAGACGATTCACGCTCAAATCTTCCGCTACTTGTGTGCGCAATCGCTCATAACTACCTGCACGTTGACTGTCTAGACCACGTTGGAATTCTTCTAAATTCTCCGCACCTTGTTGCTTTGCAATAGACAACACAGCTTGGTTGAGTTCAGTTTCGCTCGGCTTCACACCAAGACGACGCACTTGCTCCACTTGTGCTTGACGTAAAATCAATTGCTCTAAGACTTGTTTGCGTAGAACAGGTGCAGGGGGAACTTGTTGTCCTTGGCTTCGCATTTGTTCTTGAAACACGCTACTTGCTTGCTCTAAATCACTTTGCAAAATTGCACTTTCACCAACGACAGCAACGACTTGGTCAAGATTCTCTGCATAAAGCGATGCTGAGCTGGATAATGCCAATACTAAAGCTGTATTGCGAGCAATTTTTAAGATGCTTTGCTGCAAATTTGATGAAAGAAAAAATGTACGCATAGTAGGGTTATTCATTAACGTTGAGTCCAAGTTTGGTTAACATGATCAAATCCAATGACACGATCTTCTAATAATGAGGCCAATTTACCTGATAATCCGCCTAAGCCTTTGAGGCTAAATTCTGCCATGATGGCTTTTTTGGCTGGAGTGTTTTCGTCAGTCGGGTCGTCGAGGTCATTGTAGTATCGACGTGCATAGACTGAAACACCCCAACAGCAAGATTCATAATTTAAACCGAGTAGAATTTCACGTGTCAAGTCATTATCAATGTCGTATTGTACGTGACCTAAGACACGCCAATTGTTGTGAATCGGTTGCACAAATGAGCCTGCAACTTGTTGATAAGCTTGCTGACGTAGTTCGGCAAGATCATTGCGATAAACATAGCCGAAATGATAGAGTTGTCCAACATCATCGGCATAATTCAGCGATAGATTGCTAAACGTATTCTCACCATCTGCATCAAACGCTGTGTTCGATGTGACATGAATATTATTGCTCAATTGACTAGAGAAGGTCATCACAGGACCTGAGTAGTCATCTGTGGCGATCGGATCATTCTCCGAATCAAGACGGACTTTGCGATCTGCAAAATAAAAGCTTTGCCCAATGCTTGCACGTAGACGTTCTAAACCAATGGTGTCGTATAAACGATAGGTTAAACCAAGCGATGCAAAATGATTATCTTCTAAGCGATCATGTCCATAAAAACGGTATGGGCTAAACAAACGGTCGTAACTGACAGAGGCTTGGGTACTATCAAAGTTTGGATAACCATCTTGTGCTTGATAAGGCGAATAGGCATAAAACATACGAGGACTTAAACTTTGCAAATACTTGCCTTGCTTCTCAAAAACTAAACCTGTGTCTAAAGTAAACTGTGGTACAGCAACTGATTTTTCAACCGATTCATTTTCATCAAAACCGAGATCAACTTTGCTGTCCCGATCAAAGAAAGTGTTGATGCTACGTACCGAAACTTCAGGAATGACAAAGGCACTTGGTGTTCTAAAGTTGTAACGGCTATACAGCTGGTTATAAATCCGTGTACCGCTACTTTCTAATGCAGAGCCGTCGTCGATAGACTTTTTAAAGTATGCTGTATCGTTATAAAAGCCATATTCTAAGCCATTATATTTTCCACCTGCATAGTGAAAAATAAACTGTGGCAAGCGTGCATAAGGACGATCTACGTCGTCGATGGATTCATCTAAAGTTTGAAAGTCTTGGACTTTAAGTTGAGCGGTGATGCCTGGAATACCATTAGCATAGTTCAATACCCAAGTACGCTCTTGATGGACTAAATCTTCACTATCTGGAGAGTTTCCTAAGTCTGTGAAATAGTCTTCATCAGATACGTAGTTATAATCAATGGCACTATTCCATTGATCATTGATTTTCCAAAAATGCTCCCAGTGCAAATCTTTACGATCTTGATCATCATAGCCCCGATCTTGAGGCAGATAACCACCCCAAATTTTACCAAAACCATAATCTTCGGTGAGGTAGTTGAATTCACCTTCCGCCATGATGCCACGACCATTCAGATATCGTGGAGTCACAGTCATATCATAATTTGGCGCAAGGTTCAGATAATACGGTACGCCGAGCTGTAAACCACCATCATTGGTATAACCAAAGCTAGGTACTAAGAAACCTGTGGTGCGTCGATCATCAATTGGAAAATTAAAATATGGGACAGGAAGCACAGGCGTATTTTTGATATAAAGCCGTGCATCTTTGGTGACGCCACGTCCAGTCGTTTGATTCAGCTCAATGGTTTTCGCTTGCAGATGCCATGCAGGGCTTGTACTTGGTGGGCAGGTCGAATAGCTTGCTTGATTGAGTACGAAAACATCAGGTGCAGTGCGACGAATCTCTGAGGCATATCCATGCGCTTGCTGTGCTTCGCTAATAAAATAGCTATCGTTTAGATCGCCTTGCTGCGTTTTCAGGTTGTAATTGATTTCATCGCTTTGCGAAAATAATCCACCTTGAGCAAGCTGCACTTTACCTTGCGCTTTGGCATAGGTTTGGGTTTCATCAAGCTCTAAACGCTCAGCACGAATACTGCGTCCTTGTTGGTCGATGTGTACATCACCTTCGAGTACAGAGGTGCCATTTGGGTTGTAGTAAGCACTTTCTGCGCTAATCGTTGCAGTGGCTTGAGTTGGATCGCTCGGTGCTTGCTCATTGGTGCCAATCGGTGTCACCCACATTCCCGAACAGAGTTGATCTTTGTATGTATCTTTTGGGTTTGATTCGGCGATTTCTGATGGCGTTAAATAATATTGTTGATAGAAGTCTTGTGCTTCTTCGCTATTGGCAGGTGTTAGACCACCTCGTTTACTTTGAGTTTTGTCTAAATGAATCTCTTTGCTGACGACTTTTGAGTCTGCTGTTGTGGCTTGTGATGATTCTACGCTGTCAACATTTGTGTTGCTGTTTTCCGCATAAGCGATTTGAAACGCACCAAGACTCATCAGTCCGATGACGGCTTTGAATAAAGTGTTTTTTTTAAATTGATGGGTCATCATATAGGTTCAAGATCGGTCATCAGAATTTGGGAATAAATCAAAGTGCAAAGAAATATTTTCATTGCATGATAGAGAAAAAAAGCGGAAACGACTACACTTAGTTCGCTAAATAATGCACGCTTATTGCAATTAGGGATTCGCTTTACATGCAACGAGAACAGTTAATTGATGCTTGGTTAAACCAAGTTTTGCCACAACAAGATTTCAAAATCAACTACTTAGCTGGGGATGCAAGTTTTCGGCGTTATGCAAGGATTGCGCTTTCATCACAGCGTTATATGCTGATGGATGCACCACCAGAACAAGAAGATTGTGCACCATTTGTACAAATCGCAAGCTATTTATCAAGTTACGGTGCACGTGTGCCACAGATCGTTGCACAAGATTTAACACAAGGGTTTTTATTACTTGAAGATTTTGGCGATCAGCTTCTATCTACCGAGTTAAATCAAAGCACAGTCGATCAATATTATTCACAAGCTTTTGCGCAAATTATCCAACTGCAAAGTATTGCTGTCGATGCGCAGATTTTCCCACAATATAGTGCGGAAAAATTGACTGATGAAATGCGCTTGTTTGATCACTGGATGTTGCCTGCTTTGGATATTACATTGAGCGAAGCGCAACAAAGCATGTTGAACAACAGCTATGCGTGGATTTTGGACAATCTGAAAAATCAACCACAAGTCATCGTGCATCGTGACTATCACAGCCGTAATCTGATGGTTTTAGAGGGTGAGTCTGTACTGGGTGTCATCGACTTTCAAGATGCGGTAGTTGGTCCAGATACTTACGATTTGATCTCAATCGTGCGTGATGCTTATGTGCAATGGTTACCTGAGCAAGTTGCAAAATGGATTGATCAATTCTATGGACTATTACCTGAGTCTGCAAAGGTCGGGCGTAGTCAGGAACAGTTCCGTCTTGATGCAGAAGTTATGTCGATTCAGCGTCATCTGAAAATCTTAGGCATTTTTGTGCGTTTATTCGTGCGTGATGGCAAATCAGGCTATCTGAAAGATTTACCGCGTGTGATGTGGTATCTACGTCAGGAATTGAAAAATTGTCCTGAATTGGGTGAATTACAATCATTTGTCGAAAATGATGTGATGCCAAAATTTGAACAGAAATATGGCACTTACCAAGAAGTGACCATTGAAATGCTTAGTGAAGAGGTAAGCCAATGAAAGCGATGATCTTAGCGGCTGGCTTAGGGAATCGCATGCGACCGCTGACTTTATATAAGCCAAAACCATTGTTAGAAGTCGGTGGTAAACCATTGATCGTTTGGCATATCGAAGCATTGGCAAAAATTGGTGTGACAGAAATCATCATTAATGCCGCATGGCTCAAAGATCAATTGGTCAATACATTGTGTGATGGCTCAGCTTTTGGTGTCAAAATTCTTTGGTCTTTAGAAGATGAAGGCTTAGAAACCGCAGGCGGAATCATCAAAGCTTTATTTCATTTTGAAGATCAACCTTTTCTCGTGGTGAATGGTGATGTGTGGACACGCTATGATTTTTCAGCATTAAAAAATGTTGAGCTTGGCGATCGTTTGGCGCATTTGGTCTTGGTGGATAATCCACCGCAACACCCAAATGGTGATTTTACTTTAAGTGATGATTTATCGAATGGCACTGCAAATCATGGTGTGGTCAGCACATTTGAGCAAGAGAAAGCGGGTGAGGCATTAACTTTTTCAGGAATTAGCATTTTATCTCCACAGCTGTTTGCAGATTTACCAGAAGGCAAACGCCCACTTGCACCATTACTCAAAGATGCGATGCAACAAGGCTTAGTCAGTGGTGAAAAAATGTCTACGGCATGGGTCGATGTAGGGACACCTGAGCGGTTAATGCAGTTAGATTTAATTCTCTACAATTAAACGTGTCAAATCGTGTGATTTCAGTGAAACCAGTTTGCGTTTTACAAGATGTTCCACGCATAATAGGTGCGTTTCGAATTACGATGACAAATATATTCTTTTGAGGATTTATGCACCCGTACTATCAAGCTTTGAGCGATGGCGTATCGGCACTAGATTTGGACTTGTCCGAACAGGTGCTGAACAACTTGCTGAAATATCAAGATGCCTTAGTGCTTTGGAATAAAGCTTACAACCTCACAGCGATTCGCGAACCAAAGGAAATGTTGATCAAGCATCTACTGGATAGTTTGAGTATTTTGAATCATTTTCCAAAAGGTCGAATGCTCGATGTGGGTACAGGTGGTGGCATGCCAGGCATGATTGTGGCATTGTGTCAGCCTGATCGTGAGTGCGTATTGCTTGATTCAAATGGTAAAAAGATTCGGTTTTTGAAGCAATTTATTGCAGATATGAAGCTGAGTAATGTCAAAGCGGTGCAGACTCGGGTGGAAGATCAGCAGAGTATTAGTGATCTTGGTCATTTCGATGTCATTACAAGTCGTGCTTTTGCATCATTGCTTGATTTTGTGGATGCAGCAAAGCCGTATATGCATGAGCAGTCAGTCATTGCGGCGATGAAGGGTGTTGTGCCACATGATGAGCTATCCAGTTTATCGGATTGGTCACAGCAGATCATTGCGCTCAAAGTCCCGAAGCTTGATGAGCAACGGCACTTAATTGTTTTAAATAAATCATGATGACTTTGTATTGCAAAGCAAGTGATGTATAACCCATAGGATTAAAAAAAGATTTTGTTAGAATGGATCGCCACTATCGTGGTGATGCTTCTGATTGAAGTTTTGAAATAAGTATTGTAACAAGTATTGATCGAATAGACGAAGATAGCTTTAATGGCGAAAATGATTTTATGGTTAAAATAATTGCAATTGCAAATCAAAAAGGTGGTGTCGCAAAAACCACCACCGCAGTCAATCTTGCTGCATCTTTAGCAGTGCTGAAAAAACGAGTCTTGCTTGTGGATTTAGATGCGCAAGGCAATGCCACGATGGGCTCTGGCGTACATAAAAATGAATTGAACTATAGCATTTCCGATGTGATGTTGGGTGATGCACCGATCGAAGCTGCAATCAATAAAGTTGAATCAAACTATAAAGTGCTTGGCTCAAATCGTGAGCTTGCAGGTGCTGAGCTGGTGATCGCTGAGCAGGAACAGCGGGAGTTTATTCTCCGTGATGCCTTAAAACAGATTGAAAATAATTTTGATTTTATTTTGATTGATTGTGCGCCAAGTCTGAATTTGATTACGGTGAATGCCTTTTGTGCAGCGGATAGCGTATTGATCCCAATGCAGTGTGAATATTATGCCTTAGAGGGTTTGGCCGATTTGTGTCAAACCATTGAGCGCATTAATCAAACATTGAATCCTAATTTAGAAATTCTAGGCGTCTTGCGTACCATGTATGATGGACGTAGCGCATTGACCAAAGACGTATCTGAAGAATTGGCACAATATTTTGGCGATAAATTATTCCAGACCGTGATTCCACGCAATGTACGTTTGGCGGAAGCGCCTGCACATGGCGTACCTGTGATGTATTTTGAGAAAAGCTCAAAAGGTGCAGTGTCGTATCTCACCTTCGCAGCGGAATTGGTCAAGAAAATGAAAAAAGCTGAACAAAAACAGACTGAACAAAAGCAGGGAGCAAAATCATGACTTTAAAGAAACGTGGCTTAGCCAAAGGTCGTGGTTTAGATGCACTACTTGGTTCAGTAAAAAAAGAGAAACAACATCTTTCTGTGAATACCGCAGACCTTGAAGATGGTCAGCTTGAGCAAATCTCTGTAGAAATTTTACAGCGCGGTCAATATCAACCACGTCAACATATTGCCGATGAAGCCTTACAAGAGCTGAGCGATTCGATTAAGCAACACGGCGTGATGCAACCGATCGTGATTCGTAAAGTCAGTAGCGACGGTGAAGATGCACAATATGAAATCATCGCGGGTGAGCGTCGTTGGCGTGCAGCCAAACTTGCAGGGTTAACACATGTCCCTGCGATCGTGCGTGACATGTCGGATCAGGTGGCGATCGCTTTGGCGTTGATTGAAAATATTCAACGTCAAGATTTGAATCCAATGGAGCAAGCTTTGGCATTGCAACGCTTTCATGAAGAGTTTGGCTTAAGTCATCAAGAGATAGCGGAAACAGTCGGTAAAGCTCGTGCTTCAGTAAGTAATTTGTTGCGTTTGCTGAGTTTAGAAGAAAGCGTCAAAGTCTTATTGGATAAGCAAAAGATTGACATGGGTCATGCACGTGCATTATTGCCATTGAAGAAGACTGAACAAGCTAAGATTGCACAACAAGTCGTGGCAAAAGGCTTGTCTGTACGCCAGACAGAGCAGCTCGTGCGTGAGTTGCAAAAGCCTGTATTATCGAGTGAGAAAGCGAAGCCTTCATCGGATATCAATCAGTTGATTGAGAAGTTGACTGAAAAGTTCGGTGCGGAGGTACAGATTGATCATAATGCCAAAGGAAAAGGCAAAATCGTTATCAAGTATCATTCACTCGATGAGTTGGATGGTATTTTGAAAGTGTTTGAATAATCAAAACAAGTCGTTGCTATTTGTTAAAGTACAGAGGGGTCTATGTGGGAATTTATTAAAGCTGGTGGGTGGTTGATGGTCCCACTGATTTTGTGTTCAATCATTTCATTAGCGATTTGTATTGAACGCTTTTTGCGACTAAAAAAATCACAAGTGATTCCAAAAAATTTGGCGAACGAAGTCTTAGCTCGTGCGCAAAGCGGGACATTGAACTTGCAAGATCAAAAGGCATTATTTGCATCTTCATTAGGAAAAGTTTTGCAAAAAGGCTATATGTTTAAAAGCAAAGGTGCGGATTTTGCACAAAAGCAAATGCAAACTGAAGCTAGTGTACAAATTGCCTCACTTGAAAAAAATATTAATTTCTTGGGCACAATTGGCTCGATTGCACCACTTTTAGGTTTGCTCGGTACTGTGTTGGGGATTATCCAAGCCTTTCTCGCTGTAAATACGGACGGTGTGACTGATCCTGCACTACTTGCGCAAGGTGTATCGAAAGCATTGATTACCACAGCAGCAGGTATGATTATTGCAATTCCTGTATTGATGGCTTATCGCTATTTTCAGCGTGTGATCGTGGAATATGTGGTGGAAATGGAACAACAAGCAACAATATTCCATGCCGCATTGTTTTATGATGCACACTTTAAAATTGTAGAAAATGATGAACCTGCTTATGACGATTCAGCATTGATCGAAGCGCAGGTGGCGGATGAAGTTTAATCGCCCACGTGTCAATGAGATCGAAGTCAATCTGACACCGATGATTGACTGTTTATTATTTTTATTGGTTTTTCTCTTGGTATCGACCACTTTTAATCAACACAGCCGATTGAACTTAACTTTGCCTGATGCGCAGGGTGTGCCACCGACGTCGATAGATGAGCGTGTGGAAGTCGTGGTTCAAGCTTCAGGAAAGTACACCGTAAATGGTCAAGCATTGGCGGGTAATGATGAAACGCAATTGACTACGGCAATACAGCAAGCAACCGCTGATCGACGAGATATGCCTGTGATCATTGCAGCGGATGCCAAAGCAGCTCATCAAGATGTAGTACGTGTCATGGATGTTGCGGGTAAGCTCGGCTTTATGAATATCAATATCAGTACCAAAGTCCCTGCGAGAGGTTATTAATCGGTGAAAAAGGCGAATGATGCAAGCCAATCGAATGCAAATCAGTCTGAGGCAAAAAGTGATTTGCAGGTTTATTTTCGCCTATTGAGTTACCTCAAAGTCTATTGGAAAGCAGGCATTTTGGTATTGATTGGTTTTGCGATCAATGCGGCAACCGAAGTGTCGATCGCACAATTGATCAAATACATCATTGATGCGATCAATACCGCCGATCAATCTGCGAAAAATTTATTTCCAGTCTTAGTGATTTTGCTGTTCTTTTTCCGAGGTTTAGGTTCTTTTCTTGGGAATTATTTCTCTGCGCTGATTTCACGCAATTTGGTATTTACCTTGCGTCAACAGATTTTCGATAAACTTTTAAAATTACCAACCGCCTATTATTTAAATAACTCCAGTGGACATATTACGGCGAAGATTATCTATAACGTTGAACAAGTCACTGCTGCGTCTACAGAATCATTAAAAACCATTGTACGAGATGGTTTGACGGTGATTTTGCTCCTTGGTTATTTGTTTTATATGAATTGGCGGTTGTCACTGACAATTTTGATTATTGCACCTTTAATTGCTTTGGTCATTCGAAAAGCTGCTAAGCGGATGCGTAGACTATCCACGCAACTGCAAAATAGTATGGGTGATGTCAGTCATGTGGTGCAAGAAGCAGTCAATGGCTACTCCGTAGTGAAAAGCTTTGGTGGGCAAGAATATGAAAAGCAACGTTTTCATCGTTACTCTTTGGAGAATCTAAAAAAAGGTTTAAAGCTCGTCGTTGTGGTGAGTATTAATACGCCATTGGTACAGCTATTTATGGCGATCTCGATGAGTATTGTGATTTGGATTGCACTACGTCCGCAAATCATTGGCGACACCAGTGCAGGTGAGTTTGTTGCATACATCACCGCAGCAGGATTATTGAGTAAGCCAGTCAAAGCACTTACCGATGTCAATGAGAAAATTCAGCGTGGTCTTGCTGCGACCAAATCAATTTTTGATGTCATTGATCAAGCAGATGAGCCAAATCTAGGACAGTTTAAACCGCCGATGTCAGGGCAGATTCAGTTTAATCAAGTGGGCGTCACCTATCCTGATGGTACAAAAGCACTGGATCAAATCAATTTGCACATTGAGTCGGGCGAAACCATCGCATTGGTCGGGCGTTCTGGCGCAGGTAAATCAACTTTGGTCAACACACTACTTCGATATCAGACGCATCAGGAAGGACAGCTCATTGTCGATGGTCATGAGATTGAAGATATTGAGCTGAATTATCTGCGCCATCATATTGCGATGGTCAATCAACAAGTGATTTTATTTGATCGAACCGTACGTGAAAATATTGCCTATGGTGAGCTTGCTGATGCTACAGAAGCGCAAATCATCGCGGCGTCTAAAGCAGCTTATGCGCATGACTTTATCATGGAGTTGCCAAAAGGCTATGACACCAATCTCGGCGCAAATGGTTTAAATCTGTCAGGTGGTCAACGTCAACGTTTGGCGATCGCACGTGCGATGTTAAAAAATGCACCAATTCTCATCTTAGATGAAGCGACCAGTGCACTAGATAATCAGTCGGAGCATTATATTCAGCAGGCACTCGATCAGGCGATGCAAGGGCGTACCACGATTGTCATTGCGCATCGACTGTCTACCATTGAGAATGCAGATCGCATCGTGGTGATGGATAAAGGGCAGATCATTGAAGTGGGGAATCATCAAGAGTTACTCGACAAACAAGGTGAATATGCCAAACTTTACCAACGGCAATTCCATCTTGATGATGAGTCTTAAATCACATGAGTTTGGCAGAGCTGATACAAAAAGCATGGCATGATCAGGCCAAATGGCTGATTGTACTTCGTCCGTTGTCTTGGCTGTATCGTGCTGTTTTTCTGTGGCAAAAACATAACAAATCAAAAAATGCTTACCGTGCGCCTGTGCCTGTGATGATTATTGGGAATATTACCGTCGGTGGCAGTGGTAAGACGCCACTAATCATTGCACTCGTTGAATATTTACAATTCAAAAATATCAAAGTGGGTGTAATTAGCCGAGGCTATGGCGGAAAAGGTGAGTTTCCTTTACTCGTGACTTTGGATTCTACGCCTGATCAGGTGGGTGATGAACCGACGCTGATTGTACAGCGAACTCATGTGCCGATGGCAGTTGGTCCAAATCGTAAAGATGCAATTGAATTGTTATTACAACATCATCACGTGGATTTAATTTTGAGTGATGATGGTTTACAGCATTTTGCGCTTGCCCGTGACTTGGAGTGGGTAGTTGTTGATGCCAATCGTGGTTTTGGCAATGAAAAGCTTTTGCCTGAAGGTTATTTACGAGAGCCATTAAGCCGTTTAGACGAAGTAACGGTGATTGAACATTCAGCAAATCCTAAAACTAATTTGAATATGCATCTTGCGCCGGGTACGCCGTACAATTTGGCAGATCGCAGTCAGCCTTTCGATGCGAGTTTGCACTATGAGGCGGTGGTGGGTATTGGCTATCCGCAACGCTTTTTTAATACCCTCGATGATTTAAACATCTCGTATCAAAAACATGCTTTTGCAGACCATCATGCTTATCAAGCCGGTGATTTTTCAACGATGAATATCCAAGCGATCATCACCACGGAAAAAGATGCAGTCAAGTTAAATCTACTTTGGCAAAATGATCCTGAGAAATTAGCTCGTGTTTGGGTAGTGCCAGTGCAAGCGGTATTATCAGAAAATGTCCATCAGTTGTTTAATGATCAGTTGCTCGGTTTAAATCCGAAATTTAAAATCAATCTATCACATCGTCCGAATAGCTAACGCGCCAAATAGATTAAGGAAGTTTTATGCGTAAACACATTGTCATCCCTGCACGTTTTGCCAGTTCACGCTTACCGGGTAAACCGTTGCTTGAGATTCATGGACGAGCGATGATTTTACGTGTGGTCGATCAAGCTAAGAAAGTCGATGGTTTTGATGACTATTGTGTGGCGACGGACGATCAACGTATTGCCGATATTTGCTTGACAGAAGGTATTGATGTGGTAATGACCGATGTTAACCATCCATCGGGCACAGACCGTTTGAGCCAAGTGGCACAAATCAAAGGTTGGTCTGCTGAGGATATTATTGTCAATGTACAAGGTGATGAGCCGTTGCTTCCTGCACAATTGGTTAAGCAAGTGGCGCAACTTCTAGAAGATCAAGCGCAATGCGCGATGGCAACCTTGTGTGAGCCGATTCATGCATTGGATGAGTTTGAGCGAGATAGCATTGTCAAAGTGGTGATGAGTAACACCAAAGAAGCACTGTATTTTAGCCGTGCTACGATTCCTTATGACCGTGATGGTGCAAAACTCGCTGAACGTACCTTACATGACAAAGCCTATCGTCATCTTGGTATATATGCGTATCGTGTAAAGTTACTACAAGATTATGTGACATGGTCGCAAGGTGATTTGGAGCAACTAGAAAGTCTTGAACAGCTTCGTGTTTTGGAAAATGGTCATCGGATTGCCATTGATGTGGCACAAGCGAATTTACCCCCCGGTGTTGATACGCAAGCCGATTTAGACCGTTTAAATGCCATGCCAGTCAGTGCATTTCAATAAATCAATTAGCATACAACAACAGATAGATGCCCATGAGCGAAGACCATAATCAGTCTGAATTACACGATCCTAGTTCGAAGCGACAGAGCATCTATACTTGGCATCATCCGATTTGGCAAAAACTCACGACACGTTATCCTGAGCTTGGTCATGCCATGTTGTTCTATGGCAAACAAGGTTGTGGAAAGCAACAGTTTAGTCTGCAATTTGCCAAATGGGTGCTTTGTTTAAACAAATCGAGTTTAAAGCAGACTAATTCTACGGAGATTGAAACAGCCTGTGGACAGTGTAAAAGTTGTCATTGGTTTGATGCCGATACGCACCCACAGCTTAAGCAAATTGCTGCAGATTTTGATGAAAAAAAGCAAAGCTATTCTGCAATTAAAATTGATCAAATCCGTGAACTGAATGACTTTATTCAACAGACGGTTGACGGTTGGCGAGTGGTAGTGATTCATCAGGCGGATAAAATGAATATTGCATCCAGTAATGCCTTGCTAAAAACTTTGGAAGAGCCGGGTGATCGGGTGTTGATGATTTTAGTCAGTGATGCCATGTTGCAACTTTCTGCAACCATTCGTAGCCGTGTACAGCAATATGCTTTAGATCGAATCAGCATTGAGCAAGCGCAACAGTTTTTATCTCAAAATGCTTTAACGACATCTGAAAATCGCAATAAAGACACTGTTGAAGATCAACAGGTTGCTTTGGCGTTAGCACATTACATGCCTTTAAAGGCACAAGATTTTTTAAATAGTCCGTGGTTTGCAAAACGACAAAGTTTTGCTCAGGCGTGGACAAGTTTGGTGAAATACAAACAGCAACCGATCAAGTTTGCCAATGATTGGCTCAAGGAATTGGACTTTAAAGCATTGATGATGATGCTTCGTTTTAACCTGCGAGATATGACGGCATATAAATTACAGCAAGCGATTCAGCAGACCGATCTCGACATTGCTGATTTACAACAGTATTATAGTTTGGAACAGCTATTTGATTTAGATAAAGCATTCAATCAAGTGCCAATACAACTTGGACAGAATGTGCAAAGTGCATTGATATTTGAGCAACTGTGTATGCAGTTGATGAATGTTGAAGGGGTAAGTGTTTAATGCGGTGATTTTTACACCAAACTAAGCACATTAAATTAAATAGCAGAAAAAATAACACAGGGAGTATGTTGATGATTCCACCACGTGGCGGTGCCATTATTCAAACCAATATGCCAGATCAGGCAAGCCTACAAGCGTGCTATATGCCTTTTGTACTTGGTGGTGGGTTATTTGTGCCATCTAAACAAGAGGTGACACTAGGACAAGAGCTTCTCGTCATTGCGTCACTACCTGAGCAATCACAAAAATATCCAGTCACAGGCAAAGTGATTTGGATTTCACCACGTCAACAAGGTTCTAAGCCACAAGGTTTTGCGATACAGCTTGGCGGTGAAAAAGGTTTAGCATTTAAAAATGAAGCGGAAAAAATGTTGGCAGGGCATCTAACATCTGATAAACCGACTTATACATTATAAAATTGATCGTCGTGAATCTATGCTGTTGGATTGAAATCACACATCAGTGAATGGGCAGATGTGATAAAATTGCCACGCTAAATTTAGATGTTGTAAAGGTTTTATGATGCAGTTTGTCGATTCCCATTGTCACCTCACCATGCTCGAACTCAAACCCTATGATGGTGATGTTCATGCGGCGATTGAAGCGGCAAAGCAGGCGAGTGTGACTCGGCTGATGGGCATCTCTGTGGCGTTGGATGACCATATCGCGTTGTCCGAGATCGCATCTGCGCATGAACATGTCGGTTATAGCGTCGGTGTACACCCGTGTGAAGTTCCAGAGATGATGGCTCGGGCAACAGTTGAAGAGCTTGTGTCATTGGCGCAGTCGGATAAAGTCTGGGCGATTGGTGAAACAGGCTTGGATTATTATCACAGTACCGATTTCATTCAAGAACAAAAAGATTGTTTTGCACGGCATATCCAAGCTTCGCAACACGTTGGCAAGCCTTTAGTGGTACATACACGCAGTGCCAAAGCAGATACCATTGATGTGCTCAAAGCAGAAAATGCAACACATGGTATTTTGCATTGCTTTACCGAAGACTGGGACACTGCAAAAGCGGTGCTAGATTTGGGCTTTTATATTTCTTTTTCAGGGATTATTTCCTTTAAGAATGCACAAGATTTGCGTGATGTCGCCAAGCAAGTGCCACTTGATCGCTTACTCATCGAAACGGATAGCCCTTATCTTGCACCAGTGCCGTATCGTGGGAAGTCGAACGAGCCAAAATATGTACCCCATGTAGCAGAAGCATTGGCAGAAGTGTATGGCGTATCGGTGGAACAAATCGCCCAGCAAACGACGGATAACTTTTTGCGAATCACAGGTTTGACTGCATAATTTACGTATAATGCGGTTTGAAAATGTTATAGTGATCTAAGCATGTGATGCGACATAGAATATCAAAATACAGTTGTCATGAATTGATGTGAGAATTTCAACATGAAGAATTTAGACCAGCAGATGGAACGTCAAGCGCAGTTTAAAGCGCGTGAAGAGTTGATCTTTTCTACTGCGGAAAATTTATTGTTGGAATATGGCGAATCTGGCATGACATTGGATACTTTGGCTGCCGATCTCGATATTGCCAAAGGCACGTTGTATAAGCATTTTCAAAGTAAAGATGAGTTGTATATTTTATTGATCATACGCAATGAGCAAAAGCTGTTAGATATGATCTATGACACGGAAAAAGAATTCCCTGAGCATCTTGCTTTTTTCATGTTGCATCAGTTGCACCACCCTGAGCGTACTGTGCTTTATCATCAGATCGAAGAGCGTCTAGCCAATACAGGGCAAGGGTTGCAAAGTTTATTTCAAGACCTTTATCAAATCCGCAAAAAGCGCTTACGTATTATTATTCGTCTGACAGAACATTATTTAAAATACATTCAAAGCGCCATGCCTGTGCGTGATTATTTAGCCTCGATTTGGTCGATTACCCAAGGGGCAGCGGCGATTCTCAACTCGACCTATTATCAGCGGTATCTTGGAGAGCGTGACAGTCTGCGTGTATCTTATATCGAACAAGCATTGGCATTGCCAAAGCATGCACGTGAAGAAGCCTTCGATGAGCAAGAAGCTGCTAAAGCGGGACACGATGCCGATCAGCAAAATAGTTGATGATTGGATTGAGTGAAAATTAAAGCATCGAGCGTATCGTGAACAATAAAAATAAAGTCAAACAAATCGCCAAATCCCAGCAAGGTTTTACTTTGATTGAAGTGATGTTAGTTATCGTGATCATGGCGGTGATGGCAAGTCTGATCGTGATGAATGTACAAGGCGTTGATCAACGCAAAGTGATGCAAGCTCGTGAATTATTGGTTTTAAATCTAAAGAAAATTCGTTTAGAGTCTGCCGATCAAGGACGAATTCTGGGTTTGCTCATTCAGCCTGCGACCGATATTGCACCTGCACAATATGAAGTGGTGGAATATCGTCCGCAAGCTAATCCTGATAGTTCAAATCAGAATCAGTTAAATCAAAGCCAGTCCATTCAAAGTCAATTTACTCAAAATCAGCCGATGCGTGAGCGTGATCAATACCGCTGGCAATTGGCAACCGATTTCGACAGTCAGACTTTACCTGAGCAAAGTAGCTTACAGATTCAAAGTCTTGATCATCAGCTGAACTTGGATGCACTCAAACAAAATGATGCCTTACCACAGATTATTTGGCTCGGAAATGGTGAGGCAGTGCCAGTGCGCATTCAGCTCTATTTGCAACAACAACAAGTCGGCGATGCCATTGTGCTTAATCGGCTCGGTGCGGTGAGTGATGAAGAAGATTTATAGACAGAACGCTCAGCATCAACGATTTAACGTATTTGGCTTTACTTTGCGTGGTTTTACTTTGCTTGAGGTCATGGTGGCATTGGCAATCTTTGCTACCACAGCATTGGCATTGATGAAAATTGCTATGAATTATACCCAGTCGATTCAGCAAAATGAATTGCGCACGCTAGCGCATTTCGTTGCCATGAATCAGGCAGCGGAGATTCGGATTGAAAAAGCGTGGCTGACAGGTAGTCAAAGTGAAGACACTACCGAGCAAGGCGAGCAATGGCGGATTCATAAGCAGTCTTATGAAACCATTAGTCCAGATGTGCAACGTATTGAAATCCAAGTGTCGCATATTGACCCTGATAATGCTGAAAAAGTACAAGGTGTAACCACGTTATCGGTATTTAATTATCGGCAATCGCAAGAGGGCAACGCACAATGAACGCTGTCACTCAAAAATACAATATACAGCCTAAGCGTGCTTCAGGATTTACTCTTGTCGAAGTGTTGGTGGCGATTGCGATCTTTGCGGTGCTCAGTGCGGCAGGATGGATGGTGTTCGACCAGCTGATCAAGACTCGTGAGCGTAATACAACGCATCTTGAGCATCTGCAACAATTACAATTTGCCTATATGCAGGTGCAACGTGATTTGAGTCAGATTGTCCCATTGTCAGGGCGAGAGGGCGAAGAAAGCTACCCTGCATTGCAACTGGAAAATCAGCAATTACAGTTTAATAAAGCAGGTGTCATTGATCCCTTGCGACAAGGCCTAGATCGTTTTGAATTTGTTGAATATCGTTTTGATGCGGAAAAGCAAGCGTTGATACGTTATCACAATGCCTATATCTACCGTAAGCAAAGTCAAGATATGCAAGGTGATGTGCTGATTGCACCGATTGAGAATCTACAAATTCAAGCCCTTGACCCTGCTGTACAAACACAGTGGCCTGCACAAAGCGTGACTGATACCGATGCAACAGAATATTTGATGTCACAACTTCCACAGGGTGTAGTTTTGAGTTTCGATTATCAAGGGAGAGCTATCCGTTGGGTATTTAGTACCGCCAAAAGTATGCCTTCGACGGAAACTGAATCAGGCACGAATAATAGTAGTTCGGAGAATGAATCGAACAACAGCTCAGATAGCGATTCAAACAATAGTGCTGAAAATGGGAGCACGAGCTAATGGTAAAGCCGAACGATTCTCAAATAAATAACAAGCTCCCCAAGCAATCGCAAAGCGGTGTGGCATTACTGACGATTTTAATTATGGTGGTGCTTGCGACGATTCTTGCGGTGAGTATTTTGCGCTATCAAAATGCCAATTTGGAAGAAACCAAGTTGTTATTACGTCAAGATCAGGCGTTGCAATATGCGTGGTCTGCGGAATATTTTTTCTCAGAACTGCTTATTCAAGATGCCAAAGACAATAGCACCGACAGCTTAAATGAAAATTGGGCGCAACCATTTCCGCCGTTTCCTGTGGAGGATGGTGTGGTCACAGGTCAGCTCCAGGATGCGCAAGGACGTTTTAATCTCAATAGCTTATTGAATGAAAATGGCGAAAAGAACGAAACTGCGGTGCTGTTTTTCCAAGCAATGTTAGAACGACTGAATCTTGATCCAAATCTCGTTGAAGCGGTGATCGACTGGCAAGATGCCGACAATGAAACCGTGGGAGCGATGGGCGCTGAGAATAGCTACTATCAAGGTGTGCAAGCAGGCTATCTCGCACCGAATCAGATGTTTAGCAGTGCCAAACAGTTGCAATGGGTGCGTGGCTTTGAAGGGGAGAGTTATCAACGGATTGCGCCTTACATTTCTGCCTTGCCATCTCGAAGTACCAAGATCAATATCAATACTGCTGATCCTTTTGTGTTGGCATGTTTGAACCCACGACTTGACCCGATGACAGTGGCAAATACCATGCAAGCACAGCGACAGAATTTGGAAACTTTAAGCATTTTTTCTGATATTTGGAATTTGGATGGATTCAGCGCAGTGACTGAAGATCGTGAGAAATATTCGGCATTATTTGATGTGTCATCGTCGTATTTTGTCGCAGATATTCAGGTGATGTTATCTGAACGCAAACGTAGTATTCAAACGCATTTATATCGCTCAAAAGAAATCGTGCAAAGCTATCGACATGATTGGCATGGTGCTGATTTTTAAGCTATTTAATCTAAGGTGTTTAAAAAGTTTAAAATTAAGCATTTACAGGTGCAGGATCAGGGATTGTGCGAGCGATAGCGATGCGTTTTGCCAAAGCAGGCTGTGATTAGCAAAAGCTGGTTGTGATTTGGCATTGTCTGATATCAATCTTATTGCAGTCGAAAAAACTAAGCAGATGATAAATCAAGACATCGATTGCAAAATCAATTGTCATTAACTTGATGTTAGTGATCGTAAAGCATTTTACACTTGTGTCAGTGCGACCTGCGTCCATTATGGTGGTATTAAAACCAATATTGCCCAAGCTGCTCGAGTGTCTGATAGCGTGGCTCAGGCAACGGAAAAAGTTAGCAAAGCTGCAACTAAAGATTTTGAGATGATTTTTATCACGACACCCGAGAAAGCTGCGGACACAATATTTCATGCAGTAAAACATGATAAGCGTCGAGTATTGGTCGGTCCTGATGCAAAAGTCTATGATGGAGGGCCGTTTGATGCCAACAGGCTATCAAAAGATGATGACGACTGCGGTGAAGTTGAGTAGTGTAAAATAGTCAACAGACCTTAAATTTACACATAAAAAATGCCAGTCGAAACTGGCATTTTTTTATGCAATACATGAATTATTTTTTGTTATTTTCCAATTGCGGTACAGCAGAACCCTGACCGATTGACAATAAACCTGTATCCGTATAGATGCCGAGTTTTGCACGAGTATCAGTAATATCGAGGTTACGCATTGTCAATTGACCGATACGATCCATCGGCGTAAACATTGAATCGCCTTTTTCCATCGTCAAGCGTTCTGCTTCATAAGTGAGGTTCGGTGATTCAGTATTTAAAATACTAAAGTCATTACCACGACGTAGCTCAAGCGTTACAGTACCTGTAATGGCTTTTGCCACCCAACGCTGTGCCGTTTCACGAAGCATCAACGCTTGCGAATCGAACCAACGACCTTGATAGAGTAAGCGCCCAAGACGCAAACCATTGATACGGTATTGCTCGATGGTGTCTTCATTGTGAATACCTGTGATCAAACGCTCATAAGCAATGTGCAATAAGGCCATACCCGGTGCTTCGTAGATGCCACGAGATTTCGCTTCGATGATACGGTTTTCGATTTGATCTGACATGCCGAGACCGTGACGACCACCAATACGATTGGCTTCAAGAATCAATTCAACTGGATCGTCAATACGTTTGCCGTTGAGCGCAACTGGCATGCCTTCTTCAAAGGTAATTGACACTTCTTCCGCTTTGATTTCAACATCATCTTTCCAGAATGCAACGCCCATGATAGGTTCAACGATTTTAATGCCTGCATCGAGGAACTCTAAATCTTTGGCTTCATGTGTTGCACCAAGCATGTTGGAGTCAGTCGAGTAGGCTTTTTCTTTCGACATTTTGTAGTCGAAGCCATTGTCGATCAAGAATTGTGACATTTCTGCACGACCGCCAAGCTCATCGATAAACACTTGATCAAGCCACGGCTTGTAAATTTTGAGCTCTGGATTGGTCAGCAAACCATAACGGTAGAAACGCTCAATATCGTTGCCTTTATAGGTTGAGCCATCACCCCAAATATGTACATCATCTTCTTTCATTGCGGTCACGAGCATCGTACCCGTTACAGCACGACCAAGTGGTGTGGTATTGAAATAAGGAATACCGCCAGTCGAAATATGGAATGCGCCACATTGAATCGCTGCAATCCCTTCTAAGGCAAGTTGCAAACGACAATCGACCAATCGTGCTTTGGTTGCACCATATTCTTCAGCTTTCTTTGGAATGGCATCATAGTCATCTTCATCAGGCTGACCTAAGTTTGCAGTATAAGCAAAAGGCGACGCGCCTTTTTGCTTCATCCAAAGCAGTGCGGCAGAAGTATCTAAACCACCAGAGAATGCGATACCTACTTTTTTGCCTTCAGGTACATTTTGCAAGATCGTTGCATTATCAGTCATGAGCCATCCTAATTCGTCTATCTAACGATTTCTATCTACGACTATGCAATTGATACCTTGGAAATATTGTATCAAAGCCAGTCCAATCAAAAAATTGGCAATATTGTAGCACTTTTTTGCTATATGGTTTTTTGAAAAATATACTTTATCGTCAAATAGTAGAATGGAATGTCTCATTAAACTTACTTAAAACTGTCATACCATTGTCATTGCCCTTGCATATTTGCTTCTCAAAATGAATGAAAAATTTAATTTTCAATGGAGCATTTCGATGTCGGAATTTGCAAATCGCTGGGGCAGTTCTTTTATTCCAAGCAAAACCGTTTTAAGCAGTGCAATATTGTGCGTTTCTATGGCGATGTTGGCAGGATGTGATGACGATGATAAAGATGACCAAGATACAGCTGTTGTTGCCCCCTTAGAAATCAACTTGTTACACATCAATGATAGTCACTCACATCTTGATGCAGAAAGCACGGATTTGATGCTTGAAACCTCAGCAGGCAATCGTGAAGAAATCGAGGTGTCATTTGGTGGCTTTGCACGTGTTACGACATTGATGAATCAACTTGCTTCAAGTGAAAAAAATGCTATAAAAATCCATTCAGGCGATGCGATTACAGGTGATCTGTATTTCACTTTAAAAGAAGGTGAGGCGGAAGCGGCATTGATGAATACAGTGTGTTTCGATACTTTCACTTTGGGTAATCATGAGTTTGATAATACCGATACTGGTTTGGACAAATTCATTGACTTTATCCAAGCTGGAAGCTGTGCAACGCCGACGCAAATTTTAAGTGCGAATGTGCAATTTGGCGAGTCTTCTCCACTGTATAATACGGACAAGGTGAAGCCATACACGATCATTGAAAAAGAAGGGCAAAAGATCGCTTTTATTGGTTTGACCATTGCTGATAAAACCAAAAATGCTTCTCGTCCAAATGCCGATACGATCTTTAATGATGAAGTCGAAACTGCGCAAAAATACATTGATGAACTTAAAGCAGAGGGCATCAACAAAATCATCGTGCAATCGCATATGGGCTATGCGCGTGAGCAAGAGCTTGCGACCAAATTGTCAGGTGTTGATGTGATCGTCGGTGGCGATTCGCATACGCTACTTGCTGATGCAAAATTGGCGGATTATGGCGTGACACCTGAAGGTGATTACCCTACCATGACCAAAGATAAAGATGGTCAAAATGTCTGTGTGGTACAAGCGTGGCAGTATTCATACGTCGTTGGTCAGCTCAAAGTTAACTTTGATAAAGATGGCAATATCGAAGCATGCACAGGTAAAGCCAATGTCTTGATTGGTGATGATTTTGCTCGTACAGAAGGCGAGGCACTCAGTGAAGCAGAAATCACGTCGATCAAACAAGATGTCTCAAAGAGTAATGCACTTATCACGGTTAAACCTGATGCCAATGCAGAAGCGGTTTTGGAGCCGTTCGGTGTTGCCAAGTCATTATTTGGTGCAGAACAAGTGGCGATTGCTTCGCAGAACTTATGTTTACGTCGTGTGCCAGGAACGACACGAGATATTTCTCGCTCGAAATTTCGTGAGTGTAATCAATCAGACTTCACCAACGAGCATGGTGGTGACGTACAGCAGTTGGTTGCTGAAGCATTCTATCAACAAGGCAAAAAATTCTTTGATGCGGACTTCTCGATCCAAAATGGCGGTGGTGTACGTATCGACTTAGCCAAAGGACCGATCACCGTAGACACGATTTATCAAGTATTGCCATTTAAAAATATTTTGGTACAAATGAGTTTGACTGGTGCAGAGGTGAAAGCTGTACTTGAAGATACCATGGACAATATTGCGAATGGTGGCACGGGTGGCTATCCATACTCAGGTGGTTTGCGTTGGGATGTTGATCTAACCCAAGCTAAAGGTAGTCGTCTAAGCAATCTTGAAGTGCTAAATGATGATGGGACGTATCAAGCATTGGACATGACCAAGACTTATCAAGTGGCAACCATAGACTTCTTGGCGGATGGTCAAGATGGCTATACTACATTCGGTACGATTACAGGTGATCGCCGTGTTGAAGTGGGCTTAGACTATGCTGAAGCTTTCTTAAAATATGTTGAAAGCTTGACAGGTAGCCAAGGCAATAAAATCCTCAGTCGTCTTTCTGAAGATAAATATAGTACGCAGACTTATAAAGAATAAGTGATTGATTAAAAAGAGAGAAAGTCAGTCACTTCGGTGGCTGACTTTTTTGCTTATAAGATTCGCTTTACAGTTCAAGTTTTGATCCAAGTATTTATTTGATTTGATCAGAAATCACCCTTGAATAATGCCGTGATCGGACAGATATTAATGCTGAGTTCTATTTGATAAAATAATTTAACAGTTTGAAAAATATCAATAAATAAAACTTGAAATCTTGCTATTCATACCTATTTATAAGTCATGTCAATATTTTTAGGATAATAACAAATGCGTTTTGAAAAATTCTCTGATCGACTTCAACAAAGTCTCTCTGATGCACAGTCTTTAGCCACAGGCAAAGATCATACATCGATTGGTACGATTCATATACTCGCCACTTTATTGGAAGAATCATCCAATCAAAGTCTGTTGCAACAGGCAGGTGCTAAGCTCACCGAGCTCAAAGATAAACTCAATCAAGCACTACAAGATGCGCCAACCATCGCCAATCCAACAGGTGACGTCAATCTCAATCCAGAAGCGGCGAAAGTGTTGAATCTGGCAGATAGTTATGCGCAAAAGGCGGGGGATGAATTCCTCACCACAGATTGGGTACTTTTGGCTTTAGCGGAGCAAGGTGAAACCCATAAATTGTTCACTGCCTCAGGTGGTGATGCTAAAAAATTGCGTAATGTGATCGAAAAAATTCGAGGAAATGAAAAAGTGACCACCAGTAACCATGAAGACAATCGTGATGCGCTTGGTAAATACACCATTGATCTAACGGAACGTGCGCTCGCAGGTAAACTCGATCCTGTGATTGGTCGTGACGATGAGATTCGCCGTACCATTCAAGTCTTATCACGTCGTACCAAAAATAATCCTGTGTTGATTGGTGAGCCAGGTGTAGGTAAAACGGCAATTGTTGAAGGTTTGGCGCAGCGTATCGTCAACGGTGAAGTGCCTGAAAGTCTAAAAGGTAAACGTGTTTTATCTTTAGACTTAGGCTCATTGCTCGCAGGGGCAAAATATCGTGGTGAATTTGAAGAGCGTCTGAAAGCCGTACTGAAAGAACTGGCAAAACTTGAAGGGCAAGTGATCTTATTTATTGATGAGATTCATACCCTTGTTGGTGCAGGTAAAACTGACGGTGCAATGGACGCAGGTAATATGCTGAAACCTGCATTGGCACGTGGTGAGCTACGCTGTGTCGGTGCGACCACCTTAGATGAATATCGCCAATATATTGAAAAAGACCCTGCGCTTGAGCGTCGCTTCCAAAAAGTCTTGGTCGATGAGCCAAGTGTGGAAGATACCATTGCCATCTTGCGTGGTCTTAAAGAGAAATATGCCACCCATCATGGCGTGCAGATTTTGGATTCGGCGATCATTGCTGCGGCGAAAATGTCGCATCGTTATATTACCGACCGTCAGTTGCCTGATAAAGCCATTGATTTGATTGATGAAGCGGCATCACGTATTAAGATGGAGCTGGATTCGAAACCTGAAGCTTTGGATAAACTCGATCGCCGTTTGATTCAGCTAAAAATGCAGCTTGAACAGGTGAAAAAAGAGGAAGATGCAGGCTCTAAATCCCAAGCATCGTTACTTGAACGTCAAATTAACGAGACGCAAAAAGAATATAACGATCTTGAGGAAGTGTGGCGTGCGGACAAAGCTTTGGTCGAAGGCAATAAAGATGTACAAGTGAAGCTCGACCAAGCGAAAATTGCCTTAGAGAAAGCACAGCGTGAAGGTGATTTGGCGGAAGCAGGGCGTTTGCAATATGGCGTGATTCCAGAGCTACAAAAGCAATTGGAAAAAGCCGAAGTCGCTGACGAACACGAAGCACCTAAATTACTGCGTAATAAAGTCACAGACAACGAAATCGCTGAAGTGGTCAGTGCCGCAACAGGGATTCCTGTGTCGAAAATGTTACAAGGTGAGCGTGACAAGCTCTTGAATATGGAGAGCTTCTTGCACAATCGTGTAGTCGGTCAAGATGAAGCGGTAAAAGCGGTGTCGAATGCGGTGCGTCGTTCACGAGCAGGGCTGTCTGATCCGAATCGGCCAAGTGGTTCATTCCTATTCCTTGGACCAACAGGTGTCGGTAAAACCGAGCTGACCAAAGCATTGGCGAATTTCTTATTCGACAGTGACGATGCCATGATTCGTATCGATATGAGCGAGTTTATGGAGAAACACAGTGTCAGCCGTTTGGTTGGTGCGCCTCCAGGCTATGTTGGTTATGAAGAAGGCGGTGTGCTTACCGAAGCGGTGCGCCGTAAGCCATACAGCGTGATCTTGTTCGATGAGGTGGAAAAAGCTCATCCTGATGTGTTCAATATCTTATTGCAAGTCTTGGATGATGGTCGTTTGACTGATTCACAAGGTCGTGTGGTGGACTTTAAAAATACCGTGATCGTGATGACTTCGAATCTTGGCTCGCAAGATGTGCGTGAGCTCGGTGAAGGGGCAAGTGATGATGATGTTCGTGCGGTGGTGATGGCGGCGATCGGTCAGCATTTCCGTCCAGAATTCATCAACCGTATTGATGAAGTGGTGGTATTCCACGGTCTGCAAAAATCACAAATGCGTGGTATTGCAGATATTCAGCTCGATCGTTTGCGTGATCGTTTGGCTGAACGTGAGATTGGTTTGCGTATCGAAGATGATGCTTTCGGCTTGTTGATTGATGCGGGCTATGATCCTGTGTTTGGTGCAAGACCGCTAAAACGTGCGATCCAGTCCAAAGTGGAAAATGTACTGGCAAATGATATTTTGTCAGGGAAATTTAGCGCAGGCGATACCATCGTCGTGTCCAAAGATGGTGATCACTTGGCGTTTGAGAAACTCAAGTTGAGTTAGTTGTTAAGTGTCACATTGTCTTGTCCTGAAATAGATTGACAGTATTCCACTTCAAACCGAGTTAAGCAATTAGCTCGGTTTTTGTTTGCTCATACATCTGATTCGGGGTGTTCA
>LUOR01000048.1 GCA_001626925.1 Moraxellaceae bacterium REDSEA-S32_B1 | reverse complement strand
CATGATCGGGATGTAAATTCCGCACTGAATATTCTTGCGCTCGGACATGAGCGTCTCGCAGGAGGAATCCCCGTCCTTTAGGTCGGGGAGGATGTCAATCATCATCGGCTTGGAGATGCGACCAACACATCTTTGGAGTTTACGCCGTGAGATCTTTGGCTTAGGCACATTACAGATTTGCTTGGCGGCTTTGGCACTGACAGGTGTAGGCTTGGCATTTGGTTTTCCATGGCAAGTTACCTTTGTTGGTGGTGCAGGTTTTGTACTGACCTCGACAGCGATCGTGATGCAACTACTTGGTGATCGGGGCGATATCAGCCAACCTCGTGGTCAAAAGATTATTGCCATTTTACTGTTTGAAGATTTATTGATTGTCCCTTTACTCGCTATTGTTGCTTTCTTGTCCCCTATACAAGTCGTGGAAAGCACTGCCGATCGCCTACAAGGTATAGGTATTGCGATTGCTGCAATTGTTGGCTTGATCGTCGCAGGCTATTGGTTGCTCAATCCATTATTCCGTTTACTCGCTGCGGCAAAAGCCCGTGAAGTGATGACTGCCGCGGCTTTGCTCGTGGTACTTGGTGCAGCACTATTGATGCAAGTTAGCGGTTTGTCGATGGCAATGGGCGCTTTCTTAGCAGGTGTTTTATTATCAGAATCCACTTTTCGTCATCAGATCGAAGCAGATATTGAACCATTCCGTGGCATCTTGCTTGGTCTGTTCTTCTTAGGTGTTGGTATGTCGCTCGACTTGTCCGTTGTTGCGAACAACTGGCAACTGATCATCGGTGGTGTGATTGCGTTGATGGTGGTCAAATCATTAGTGATCTACATCGTCGCAAGACTGACCAAAACCAATCATTATGATGCGCTTGATCGCGCTCTAGTCATGGCTCAAGGTGGCGAGTTTGCTTTTGTACTCTTTGCAGCAGCAGGTGCAAAAGTGATTGATGCAACTGTGCAATCGAATATGACAGCTATTGTCGTCATCTCAATGGTCTTGACCCCTATTATTGGTATTCTTTTTAAACGCTTTACCATCAGCAAAGATGAGCAATCCCTCGAAGGTGTCCGTATTGCAGAAGGCTTATCAGGGAGTGTATTACTGATTGGCTTTGGACGATTTGGTCAAGTCACCAGTCAGCTTCTATTGGCACGTGGCGTTGATGTGACGATTATCGACTCAAACATCAACATGATTCAAAGTGCCGAGCGTTTTGGTTTTAAAATCTATTATGGTGATGGCGCACGATTGGATATTTTACATGCTTCAGGTGCTGAAACAGCCGAAGCAATTGTAGTCTGTGTCGATGACAAAGACACCACCAATAAAATTGTCGACTTGGTACAAGATGAATTTCCACTGGCGAAATTGATGGTGCGCTCTTATGACCGTGAACATTCTCTGCATCTGGTTAAACAAAATGTCGATTTCATCATGCGAGAAACGTTTGAATCTGCGATGGGCTTTGGCGAAGCAGTTTTAAAGCAGCTTGGCGTAGATGAGCATGACGTTGCAGAAATCAGCGAAAATATCCGTGAGCGTGATCAAGAACGTTTTGAAACAGAAATTGCAGCGGATGATGTCAACGCAGGTGTAGGTATGCAATATACACAAAGCAAACCACGACCAACTGCGCCATTGGTCAAGCCAAAACAAGATTCAAAATTGCTCAATGAGTCTGAATTAGACCCTCCGAAACAAAACAATTAATTCATCAAAAATGGTGATCATCCATACAAAAAGCCAAGCAACTTTCTGCTTGGTTTTTTGTTCTCATCAACTCAAATTCATTTCAATTAACATTTACAAAAATTAGAAATCATTTTTCATTACCACACGATAGCGAGCCTTGCCATCACGCACATGCTGAATCGCTGTATTAATATCTGACATGGCAAACTCCTCGACGATTGGCGAAATATCCTTACATGCTGCAAATTCCATCATGGTACGAAGCTGTACTGGCGAGCCTGTCGGTGAACCTGCAACACCTTTTTCCCCTGAGATCAAAGCAAATGCCTGAATATCTAAAGGTTTGAGCACCGCACCGACCACATGCAATTTACCTTGTGGCTTCAGCAAGCCAAGATATGCATTCCAATCCAGTGGCACATTCACAGTAGAAAGGATCAAATCTAAACTACCAATGGCTTTTTTAAAAGCTTTTGGATCAGTGGAATCAAGGATCTGATGCGCTCCCATCTCTTTAATCGCATCATACTTATCAGGGTTTGAGCTAAATGCAGTGACTTCACATCCCCATGCGTTAAAAAAACTCAATGCCATATGACCTAGACCACCTACACCAACCACACCGACTTTATGTGATGCATTAATACCATGCTGTAGCAAAGGTTGAAATACGGTAATACCACCACAGAGCAAAGGCCCAGCTTTCGCCAAATCTACACCATCTGGCATTGGAATTACCCATTGCCACTGCGCACGGACTTTGTCGGCAAATCCACCCATATGCCCTGCAATTGTCGGTTGCGCTTTGGCACAAACATTGGCATGTCCGCCGATACATGGATTACAATGTTGACAAGATTCTGCTGTCCAACCAACACCAACCATTTGCCCAATACTTAAGCCTTTACAATCTTCACCGAGTGCAACGATTTCGCCGATAATTTCATGCCCTGCAACCACTGGATATTGACTAAAGCCCCATTCATTATCAATCACGGACAAGTCAGAATGGCAGATACCGCAGTAATGCACTTTGACTTCCACTTCATCATTTTTCAGTGCGCCTGCATCGTAGTCATAGCGTTCAAGTGTTGCACCGACTTGCTGTGCCGCATAGGCACGAATGGTATTGTTACTCATCAATGATGCTCCGATTGATTTTGATTAAATTTTATTTTTTAGCAAATTTTTAAAATATGCTTTTTACATAAGATTTATATTAACAATGCTGTGCTTAGAAATTGGCATAAAATTGTTGTGATCGTGAAAATCATTTGAACTGTCATACTGCTAATCTCCAATAAAAAAGCCACCTGATGGTGACTTTCTTTAAGCGCTCAAATCAGTGATATTGCGATTACGCCAGTGTTGCGACAACCGCTTCGCCCATTTCTTTGGTACCAATTTTTTTCATACCATCTGACATGATATCTGCTGTACGTAAGCCTTGATCCAATACTGTACCTACAGCATCTTCGATCGCTTTTGCCGCCGCTTCTTCACGGAAAGTATAGCGTAGCATCATTGCCACAGACAGGATTGTTGCCAATGGATTTGCCACATTCTGACCTGCAATATCAGGTGCAGAACCATGACACGGCTCATACATGCCTTTGCCATTTTCATCAAGTGACGCAGATGGCAACATACCGATTGAACCCGTCAACATCGCCGCTTCATCCGACAAAATATCACCAAACAAATTCCCAGTGACCATCACATCAAACTGCTTTGGCGCTTTGACCAATTGCATTGCAGCATTATCAACATACATATGCGACAGCTGAATATTTGGATAATTTGCTTGTTGCATATCCGTCACGGTCTGCTTCCACAGCTCGGTGACTTCCAGTACGTTGGCTTTGTCAACTGAACAGACTTTACCGCCACGCAATCCAGCCATTTCAAAAGCAACTTTAGCGATACGTTTAATTTCTGACTCTGCGTAAACATCAGTGTTATAGCCTTGCTTTTCGCCATTTTCGAGTTCACGAATACCACGAGGTTGACCAAAATAAATGCCACCAGTCAATTCACGCACGATGAGAATATCCAAACCTGCAACGATTTCTGGCTTTAAGCTAGAGGCATCGGCAAGTTGTGGATACAAAATCGCAGGACGTAAATTGGCAAATAAATTCAATTCACTACGGATTTTAAGCAGACCACGTTCAGGGCGAATCGAACGCTCAATATTGTCCCATTTGGGACCACCAACCGCACCGAGTAAAATCGCATCGGCTTTTTCCGCTTGTTGACTGGTCACCTTAGGATACGGCTCGCCATGGGCATCAATCGCAGAGCCACCGAGCAAACCATGCTCCCACGTTAGCCCTAAATTGAATTTTTGATTGACGGCAGTTAAAACCTGTTCAGCTGACGCAACGATCTCTGGACCGATACCATCACCAGCCAAAATTAAAATATGTTTAGACATGTTTTCGTCCACAACGATAGAGTGTAAAAATAATTAGGAAAAGTTTTTTAAATATCAATTAAATATCTTGCTCGATAAACTCACCAAGCCCAGTCATCACATTATGATCCCGACAGAAACGACGTAATGCGATTTGATCTTGAAGCAAGTCCACGCATAGCTTTCCAGGAGTTGCCACAGACAATAAAGATTGCCCTGTATTTTCTCGTTGGCGATGCATCAGAAGCTGATAGTTGTGCCCTGCTTGAAATTTGTGAATCAAATGAAAGCGCTCGGCACGCTCTAGCGACACAGGATAAAACCGCACTGCAACTTCATGATCCCCAGCAGGCAGTGATACCGCATAGTCGTGATTGATTGAAAAAACCGAACCCTCCAACCGAACCAAGCCCTTATCAATGGCTTCCATGGTTGGACGTTTTGTCTCCTCATCAATCACTAAGACATCATTAACACGCTCAAAATCACAGCCTTGCTTCGCTTGACATGACAAGTACATCGCATCATTCGAATCATCACGGTTTTTCAAAATTTTATAGCTATCCACGTAGGATTCCACAATTTGCGTCGAATTCTGACAAGCAACCAAACCCATCATCACCAAACTCAATATGGAAATCCGACTAAAAGCTGACATTTTAAATTTACTCATTTTGCAGCATGGATAAAGTGATCATAATTGTCACATCTTAGCAAGATGTGACAGAGATAGCTACGACAATTCCACACCTCTTTGTAAGTGAGTGATGACGCTCACATTACAACTCACGAAACAACCAAGGTCGGCTTTGTTTCACCTGAGTTTCATAAGCATGAATGTCGTCAGACGCTTGCAAAGTCAATCCAATATCATCCAAACCATTGAGCAAACAATGCTTACGGAATGGATCAACTTCAAAGTTAAACACTTCACCTGATGGCGTACGCACTTCTTGTGAGGCCAAATCCACAGTTAGTTGATAGCCTTCATTCGCTTCGCACTCTTTAAACAATTGATCGACTTGTTCTGTGGTCAATATCACAGGCAACATGCCATTTTTAAAGCTATTGTTAAAGAAAATATCGGCAAAACTCGGTGCAATCACAGTGCGGAAACCATATTCACTGAGTGCCCACGGTGCATGCTCACGGCTTGAACCACAACCAAAGTTAGCACGTGCCAAGAGAATGGTTGAGCCTTGATAGCGTGGTTGATTTAAGACAAAGTCAGGATTTTTTGGACGCTTGCTAATGTCTTGTCCCAAATAACCTTCATCCATATAGCGCAAATCATCAAACAGATTGTCACCGAAGCCTGTGCGTTTAATCGACTTCAAAAACTGCTTTGGAATAATCACATCGGTATCAACATTGGCACGATCCAACGGTGTCACAATACCTTGTTCAACTGTATATTTTTGCATCCTGATCTCCTTAGAACGTTCTCACATCAACGAAATGACCTGCGATCGCTGCTGCTGCTGCCATCGCTGGGCTGACGAGATGCGTACGACCGCCATTACCTTGACGACCTTCAAAGTTTCGGTTTGACGTTGATGCACAATGCTCACCCGATTGCAATTTGTCGGCATTCATCGCCAAACACATCGAGCAACCTGGTTCACGCCATTCAAAACCTGCTTCAACAAAGATTTTATCCAAACCTTCTGCTTCAGCTTGTTTTTTCACAATCCCTGAACCTGGGACGATCATTGCTTGCTTCAAAGTTGGCGAAACTTTACGCCCTTTGATCACTTCCGCCGCTTCACGCATGTCTTCAATACGAGAGTTGGTGCATGAGCCAATAAAGACACGATCCAACTGAATATCAGCAAGCGCCTGACCTTCTCTTAAACCCATATATTGATAAGCACGAGCCCAGTCTTTGCGTTGTACATCGTCTTTGGCTTGTTGCAAGGTCGGGACGTTTTGCGTCACTGGCACCACCATCTCTGGTGAAGTCCCCCACGATACTTGTGGTTCAATATCTTCACCACGCATCTCGACCACGGTGTCAAACACCGCATCCGCATCAGAGTGCAAAGTATTCCAATATTCAACCGCTTGATCCCATTGATCTGCTTGCGGTGCATAAGGACGACCTTTGACATAATCTATGGTTGCTTGATCCACACCGACCAAACCAACACGAGCGCCTGCTTCGATCGCCATGTTGCACACCGTCATACGCCCTTCGATCGACATATCACGGAATACTTCACCGCCAAACTCCATAGCATGACCTGTACCGCCCGCCGTACCGATTTTGGCAATGATCGCTAACACTACATCTTTTGAGGTCACGCCTTTGCCCAATTTGCCATCGACACGGATCAGCATGTTTTTCATTTTCTTTTGCACTAAGCATTGTGTCGCTAGTACATGCTCTACTTCTGAAGTACCGATACCATGCGCCAAACAGCCCAATGCACCATGCGTTGCCGTATGTGAATCACCACACACCACGGTCATACCAGGTAAGACTAAACCTTGCTCAGGTCCGATAACATGCACAATGCCTTGACGTTCATCATTGATTTTAAATTCAACGATATTAAAGGTTTCACAATTGCTATCCAGCGTCTCAACTTGGATGCGTGAGGTATCATCTTTGATCCCTGCGATGCCTTCTGCACGCTCTTTGATCGACGTTGGAACGTTGTGATCAGGTGTCGCAATATTGGCACTCAAACGCCAAGGCTGACGCCCTGCAAGTTGCAAGCCTTCGAATGCCTGCGGTGAAGTCACTTCATGCAAAAGATGACGATCAATATAAATCAAACTCGAGCCGTCATCTCGCTGTTTAACCAAGTGGTCGTCCCATAATTTATCATATAAGGTTTTGCCTGCCATTTTGAAGCCTCCAACTGCGCCACGATTTGGACTGGGTATAAAAATTAAGAAAAGAATTGTACCGCTATATGTAAATTATACTGTAAATTTTATATAAATCTAATTTATGATTTTTATAAATTTAATAATTTTTTGGAATGTGTTTTAGAGTTGTCTTTGATTCTTTTCGTTTATGCACGCTTGATATCAAGATTGGTTGTTTCAGTGAAATTGCACGTGTTCGATGGAAAAGCAAAAGCTTGATGAATATACAAGTTAATTAACTTATCTCGTGAACCGATGGAACGCTGATAGTAACTTGAATTTAACAGCAGACACGCCCCAAAAGTCAGCGACCAAACATATGAAGAGTAATCCCGAATCGAGATTTCATAATTCATTTCTTTGAGATATTGTTCGATCATATCTCGAATCGCCATGATGCGTTCTTGGCGAATCTGATACAACTCATCAAAAGTCGCATTGGAATGAATCACCGTCATGGTGAGCTGTTCTTCGATCTGATGCAAAATGATGGCTTTTTTCGGTTCACGTAAATGGTAAAGCATATAACGTGGAATATATTCTTGAATATTACTGCTATATTGCTTGGAGATGCCGAGGACATTGTTTTCATTTTCGATGATCAGGTGCATCAGTAATTCATTCTTACTGGCAAAATGCTTATACAAAGTGCCTTTGGCAAGATCAAGCTCTTTTGCGATCTCATCCAATGTGAAGTTTTGGTTTTCCAATAACAAACTTTCCGCAACACGTAAAATTTGCTGCTCTCGTTCTTTGTACATGGCTTGACGTTGTAACTTCATCACAATCCAAAACTTGTCCTATTCCTTGCCTAATATACCTTTTTTTGCTGTACAGTTGTAGCGTTTATCACACCGTTAGTCATGAAACCGACTGTTTATCCATCACGTTGGATGAGTAGCCTTTTCGGTTTTAATCGTCCAATCGCACTCACTTCTGCAAGCCCTAAACACTGTCCATTTGAAAATACCAATACACCATCTGACTCGGGAAAATCCACGCTACTTTCTTGACCGTTATTAAAATATTTAACTCGCTCTAAGGGAAGCTCCAACTTTGGCAAACCTTCAACCGCAGCATAACTCGGTAGCAATAATTGCTCACGCGCTACTTCATCGAGGCTTTCCAAATATTCAATGGTCATATGCTCATCAAGCTGAAAATGCCCTGTTTGAATCCGATGTAGCTTAGTCAAATGTCCAACCGTACCCATCGCTTTGGCAATATCTTCACCCAAAACACGAATATACGTCCCTTTAGAACAGGTTACGTCAAGGGAAATGCTCTGTTCAGTAAAGCTGAGTAATTCAATCTGTGAAATTCTGACTGAACGAGCAGGACGCTCGATCTCAATGCCCTGCCGAGCAAGCTCATATAAAGGACGACCATCTTTTTTTAATGCAGAGTACATTGGCGGAACTTGTGTAGTGTCACCCTCAAATTGCTTCAATACTTTCGAAATCGAATCTTCCGTTAGGAGGGGAACAGCTTGAGATTCAACCACTTCACCTTCCACATCACCTGTGCTGGTCGCCGTTCCAAGCTGAATTGTGGCCTGATAACGCTTATCTGCATCCAATAAATAATGTGAAAACTTCGTCGCCTCACCTAAACAAATTGGAAGCAAACCCGTCGCCAATGGGTCTAATGCACCTGTATGCCCTGCTTTGTGTGCACGATATAGCCAACGGACTTTTTGCAAAGCTGCATTTGAGCTGATATTTAACGGCTTATTCAGTAGAAAAACACCATCGATATGGCGACGTACAATTTTAGACATATAACCTGATCAAGACTTGCTTTTAAAATTCAGAATTTCAATATTTTAGCAAAAGCAATTTCATTTCGTCGGATTTTATTTTTTAATACATGACAGCCAAGTTAGCTTATGTTAGCTTATTTTCGAAAACGCACACTTATGGACAAAATGTGTATGTTAAATTTTCGCAAGGATTCGATTTTTATAATATTACCAATCATTTTTATTCTTTTAATTGGTGGTGCTTTATTTTGGTTAAAATCAGGCAATGATGCTGAAACACAAAGCACCGAAAAATCGCAAAGTAAATCGCCTAATCCGTTTTCAAATCAAATAGATCCTTCCAATGTCAGCGCAACAACTTCTAGTAATACGCAATTTGGTAGTGCTAGCCAACAAGACATCGAAATCGATTGTCAAATGAATTTGGACGCAGGCCAGCGCCTGATCGTCAATGAACAAACCAAAAACTGTTTTGAATTTTTTATCACCCAATATGGTGAAAAAAGTATTGAGCAAATCAAAGCTGATTTTGAAAAATATATAAAAGCCAATTATCAAGAGCCTGCACTTTCGCAAATCCTCGATTTGTGGACAAGATACATGGATTATCGTGAGCAATTAGGCAACCTTCAACCGCCTACAAGTAATGCCAACAGTGCAAAATACTATCGAGAAATCTATGACAAACAACAAAACCTTCGCGAGACATATTTTTCCCGTGAAGAGATTCAAGGTTTGTTTGGTGAGGAAAATCTCTACCACGAATACACGCTCAAGCGCATGGAAGTGATGGAAAACAAATCACTGAGTGAAGCAGAAAAAGCCAAACAATTAAAATCATTATTCGACCAACTCCCTGACGACTGGAAAGAAAATCTTGAGCAAATGAATAAACTCGAAGATTTACGCTCACTCACAGCAGACCTCAAAGCACGCAATGCAAGCCCTCAAGAGATTCGCCAAATGCGCTTAAATCTCGTCGGTGCAGAAGCGACTGGACGACTTGAAGCACTCGATACACAGCGTGGCCAATGGCAACAACAAGTGACAAGCTACCTCTCAGAACGTGACACGATTATGCAAAGTGGTCTGAGTGACAGTGCCAAAACAGCTGCGATTAATGACTTAAAGCAACAGCAATTCATCTCAGAGCAAGATCGTTTGCGTCTGAATACTTTTGAAACCATTCATGATCAAGGAGGCAAACTACCATTTAACTAATTCGCTTAAACACTAAGCTTAACTAGGCAGTTTTATCAAACATGCAGAGATGAACTATTTTTTGATGAGTTCCATTTTCTAAATCATGTTATAGACCTTGCTTAAGCATTGCGACAGATCGACTAACCGACTACATGATGTAGCCTACGATCACGCACAGGGAATACGCATTTCAAGGACACATATTTAAGGAATAAGTATGAAAATGTTGAAAAGTAAAAAGTTAGCAACGATTGCATCTCTTGCTTTGGGGCTAGCATTCGCAAACATCAGCCATAGTGCGGTGAACACACCAAATGTAAAAGCAACTGGCACTTATGCCAAGACGAAATATCCTATTCTTTTTGTACACGGTATGTTTGGTTTTGACCGTCTAGGTGGCAGTACATTTGGTATGGATTACTTCTATCAAGTATTACCCGACCTCGCACGTAATGGTGCAACGACTTATGCTGCTCAAGTATCACCATTAGAGTCTACCGAGATTCGCGGCGAGCAACTATTGAGCCAAGTCGAAGAAGTATTGGCAATCACAGGTCAAAGCAAATTGAACTTGATTGGACATTCTCATGGTGGACCTACCAGTCGCTATATTGAAATCGTCAAGCCTCAATATGTTGCTTCATTGACAGGTGTGGGTGGTACATTCCGTGGCTCAAAAGTTGCTGATCTTGCTCTCAGTAACAGTGGCGGGAGTGCTTTTATTTCTGCGATAAGTGATTATTTACTTGGACCAGTCATCACATGGGCATCAGACAATACAAACCTACCAATCAACATGAATCGCTCGCTTCAATCTATCAGTGTTGCAGGCTCTACCGCTTTTAACAACGCACATCCAACACCTGCACTTGCAAGCTCTTGTAGTCAAAGTGGTGCGAGTTCAAGCAATGGTCGTTACTACTATTCATGGACTGGTACATCACAATTGACCAACGCATTTGACCTATTGGATGTTGGTGTGTCTACACTTGCACCTTTGGCATATGGTAGTTTGGATAACGATGGATTGGTGCCTCGTTGTAGCGCACGCTTTGGCAAGGTGATTCGTGACAACTATAGCTACACCCATCTTGATGAAGTCAATATGGTACTTGGCATGCGCAGTTGGTTCTCACCTGACCCCGTCACACTGTATCGCCAACATGCAAACCGCTTAAAGCTTCAAGGTTTGTAAACAACCGTTATTATTCTGACATAAAAAATGCGCCAATCATGGCGCATTTTTTAATTTTAAAGCAATTCACTCTAAAACAGCGATTATGCTTCTGTTTTACGAGCTGGTAATTTTTCACGAATACGTGCAGCTTTACCAGTAAGACCACGTAGGTAGTAAAGTTTCGCACGACGAACGTCACCACGACGTTTCACTTCGATTTTTGCAACGATTGGTGAATGTGTTTGGAAAACACGCTCAACACCAACACCGCTAGAGATTTTACGTACTGTGAAAGACGAGTTTAGACCACGATTTTTCTTCGCAATCCGCAGGGATATCAGATTTCAATTGAGCATTTTCAACTGCTTGAACTAAAGGATGTTTGCCACTCATTGTGGGAATCTCCAATATGCGAACGCAATATTTCCATGTCTAAAATAAATATTGTTTCGCTGGGGACAGAGGCTATTCGCATATCAACCCGTTTATCTAAACCTTAAAGTTTGATTTTTTATGAAGTCAAAACTTTAAAGCGCACATTTATGATTCCGAGGAATCGAAGTCTTTTAGCCATTTTTCTTGCTGCTTGCTCAGTTTCGCTTGTTCGACCAATTCTGGACGACGCTCAAGTGTACGCTGATAACGCTGCAAAAACCGCCATTTCTCAATATTGCCATGATGACCAGACTTGAGTACTGCTGGTACATCTAAGCCTTCGAAATGATCAGGCTTGGTATATTGTGGGCAATCCAAAAGACCATCCACAAAAGAATCTTGCAAAGCTGATTGTTCATCCGACATCACATTCGGTAATCGCCGAATGACACTGTCGAGTAATACCATCGCAGGAAGCTCACCACCTGACAAAACATAATCTCCAATCGACCATTCTTGATCGATATAACGCTGGATCAAACGCTCATCCACCCCTTCATAACGTCCGCAAAGCACAATCAAACCATCATAATTGACGAATTGTTGCACTGCGACCTCACTCAGAGTCTGCCCTTGCGGTGACATATACACCACGGGGACATTGGCAAATCCTGCTTGCTGCGCAAGCTGTTTGGCATGATTAATCGCTTTTGCCAAAGGCTCAGCCATCATCACCATACCAGGACCACCACCAAATGGACGTTCATCCACTCGCTTATAGTTGCCCTCTGCAAAATCTCGTGGATTAATACAAGTGACTTGTATTTGCTCACGTTTTGCTGCACGCCCGCTGATACCAAATGCGGTGATCGCTTCAAACATCTCGGGAAATAATGTAATCACTGCAAACCACATCAGAGATTCCTCATTTCCAGTTTAAAAATAATATCTATTACGATATTAATAATCTACGCCCCAATTGACGTAAATACGACCTGCTTCAATATCAACACGTTGAACCACATCTTTATGCCACGGAATCATCCGTTCCTCAGCGTCAATGCTCTCAGGTGTTGCGTGAACCACCATGACATCATTTGCACCGGTTTCAAACAGCTCATGAATCTTGCCAAGATTGACTTCATTTTCAAAATCATCTAAACCAAGCACCGTCAGACCTTTCAGGTCATTCCAGTAGTATTCATCCATACCTGCTTGAGGCAATTGTGATTTGGACACCCAAATCTCGGCACCGATTATCTGCTCCGCTGCTGTGCGATCACTCACACCTTTGAGCGCAACGACCAAACCTTTGCCCTGTGTTTTCCAACGTTTTACATCGACTGTTTGCCAACCTGTCTTGGTTTGAATATACCAAGGAAGATAGTCAAACATATTGCTTATTGGATCAGTCTTAGAAAAGACCCAAAGCCAACCATTTAATCCATACGGGGTGCGTAGCTGTCCAATCTGGATACGATCTTCAGGCACATCCTGCACGGTGGTTTGATTCATCTATTAAGCAGCCGCTGCTTGTTTTGCAATCGCAGCAACACGCTCAGAAGGTTGTGCACCTTGAGCTACCCAATGTGCATAACGGTCTGCATCCAAACGGATTTTTTCTGCTTGACCTTGTGCAGTTGGGTTAAAGAAGCCAATACGCTCGATAAAACGACCATCACGTGCATTGCGACTATCAGTCACAATTACTTGATAGAACGGGCGTTTTTTAGCGCCACCACGGGCTAAACGAATTAC